>CAMNJH010000070.1 GCA_946541275.1 uncultured Prevotellaceae bacterium | reverse complement strand
AGCGGCCGCTTTGGCAACTGGCTTGACAATCTGAATGACTGGAACCTGTCGCGTTCACGCTTCTGGGGTACTCCGCTGCCTATCTGGCGCTCGGAAGACGGCGAGGAAATATGCATTGGAAGCCTTGAAGAACTTTACAATGAGATTGAAAAGGCCGTGAAAGCTGGCGTGATGGAGTCAAATCCTCTGAAGGACAAGGGCTTCGTGCCGGGCGACATGAGCCAGGAAAACTATAATCGCATTGATATGCATCGCCCCTATGTGGACTACATTATGCTGGTGAGTCCCACTGGGAAGCCGATGAAGCGCGAAAGTGACCTTATCGACGTGTGGTTTGACAGTGGCTCCATGCCTTATGCCCAGCTGCACTATCCCTTTGAGAACAAGGAACTCATTGACGAGCGTAAGTTCTACCCCGCTGACTATATCAATGAGGGCGTGGACCAGACACGTGGATGGTTCTTCACCCTGCATGCCATAGCCACCATGATCTTTGATTCGGTGGCCTTTAAGAACGTCGTGTCAACCGGTCTGGTACTCGATGCCAAGGGCAACAAAATGTCGAAGCACGTGGGCAACGTGGTGAACCCCTTCGAAATGATTGAGAAGTATGGCAGCGATGCCGTGCGCTTCTATATGATGACCAACTCTGAGCCCTGGGACAACCTGAAGTTTGACCCTGAGGGCGTGGATGAGGTGCGCCGTAAGTTCTTCGGCACGCTTTATAACACATACAGCTTCTTCGCCCTTTATGCTAACGTTGACGGCTATGTCCCGGCGGGTGCTTCATCACTGCCACAATCGGCACAACGGCCCGAAATCGACCGCTGGATCCAGTCTTGCCTGAACACCCTCATCAAGAAAGTGGCTGGAGAGATGGACAACTTCGACCCCACACGCGCAGGCCGACTCATTGACCAGTTCGTCAACGACGACTTGTCCAACTGGTACGTCCGTTTGAATCGCAAACGCTTCTGGGGTAAGGAGATGGATGCAGACAAACGTTCGGCTTATGACACGCTCTATACCTGCCTGATTACCGTGGCCAAGCTCATTGCTCCTTTCGCTCCATTCTATGCTGACCAGCTCTATCGTGACCTGGGCGGTCAGAAGGACAGTGTGCATCTGGATGACTTCCCCGTGGCTGATGAATCTGCCATTGACACAGATTTGGAGGCCCGCATGGAGATGGCACAGAAGATTACTTCTATGGTGCTGGCACTGCGCAGAAAGGTGAACATCAAGGTGCGCCAGCCACTGCAGAGCATTATGGTTCCTGCCACCGACGAGCAGAAGAAACACATTGAGGCCGTGAAACAGCTGATCATGAACGAAGTGAATGTGAAAGAGCTGAAGTTCGTGGAAGGACAGGGCATCCTGGTGAAGAAAGTGAAGTGTAACTTCCGCACTATGGGCAAGAAGTTTGGCAAGATGATGAAAGCTGTGGCTGCTGCGGTTGATCAGCTGTCGCAGGAACAGATTGCTGAGCTGGAGAAGAACGGCTGCTTGAAACTGGAGTCTCTGAATCAGGTGGAAATACTGGCAGAAGATGTTGACATTATCAGCGAAGACATTCCTGGATGGTTGGTTGCCAATGAAGGCGCCTTGACCGTGGCCTTGGAAGTGGAACTGACGGATGAGCTGAAGAACGAAGGCATGGCCCGTGAGCTGATTAATCGTATTCAGAACATACGTAAGGACAGTGGACTGGAAATCACTGACCGCATCAGTGTCATGGTGACTCCCCACGAGGAAGTGGAGAAAGCCATTGGCGCCTTTGGCGATTATGTGAAATCGCAGGTGCTGGCCGACGAGATAGTACTGGCTCCCAATGAAGGACAGGAAGTGGACTTTGATGATTTCAAACTAAATATTAAGATAGTAAAATCTTTATAATTATGTCTGAAAAAACACGCTACACTGATGAGGAACTCGAGGAGTTCCGTCAGATTATCAATGAGAAACTGGCTTTGGCCAAGCGCGACTACGATCAGATGATGGATTCGCTGACCAACCGCGACTCGAACGACGTGGACGACACATCACCCACCTACAAAGCACTGGAGGAGGGAAGTGAAACACAGTCAAAAGAGGACTTGATGAAGTTTGCTGCACGTCAGCAGAAGTTCATCCAGGGGTTGAAAGCTGCGCTGGTGCGTATTGACAATAAGACCTATGGCATAGACCGTATCACAGGTAAGCTGATCCCAGCAGAAAGACTGCGTGCAGTGCCTCATGCTACTTTGAGCATAGAATCGAAGGAACTGGAGAAGAAACGCAAGTGAGCAAAAGAATAGGATTGTCGCGTGGGTGGATGGCTGTACTGATTGTACTGGCCATCCTGCTCATCGACCAATTAATCAAGGTATGGGTGAAGACCAGCATGGAGTTGCACGAGAGTATTCGTGTGACTGATTGGTTCTTCATTTCCTTCATTGAGAACAATGGCATGGCTTGGGGCATGCAGATAGGCTCCAAACTGGCACTCTCGCTGTTCAGGATAGTGGCCATCGCCTTCCTGGGGTACTATATTTGGCTGCAGGCCAGAAAGAAAGCCCGCTGGGGCTATCTGGTTTGCCTGTCAATGGTGCTGGCAGGGGCAGCAGGCAATTTGATAGACTGCATGTTCTATGGGTTGGGCTTTGAAGCGTCGTCTCCCCATCACGTCAGCCAGTGGGTAGGACTGGGTAATGGCTACTCTGAATTTCTCATGGGTAAGGTGGTGGACATGTTCTACTTCCCCATCATCCAGACTACATGGCCCGAATGGATGCCCTTTTGGGGTGGTCAGGATTTCGTCTTCTTCAGTCCTGTCTTCAACTTTGCTGATTCCAGCATTTCTGTTGGTGTGGTGGCCTTGTTGCTTTTCTTTAGGAAAGAACTTTCCAAGATAACATTGAAGCGTGAATAGAGCTTGTGCACTGATGTCCATTGGCGTGCTGATGTGGGTGGCGGCATGCAAACCAGGTACGCCGAGCCAGTATATCCAAGAAGATGACATGGAGGATATACTGGTTGACTACTACAAGGCGCGTGCTGTGGCTCAGCAGAACAAGTTCCCCTTCAACGAGCGTGAGTATAATTTGGCTCTCTTTACGGAAGCGGTGCTGGAGAAGCACGGAGTTACACAGGCTGAATTTGATTCGGCTTTAGTCTATTACTATACCAGGGCAGACCGGTTTGATCCTATTATGCAGCGTGTGGTGGAGCGACTGGACAAGCAGGCTTTGGATATGGGTGCATCAGAAGGCGAAATCGGAAAGTATGCTCAGTTGAACGCCACTGGTGATACTGCCAATATCTGGGTGGATCGTTCTACAACCTTACTAATGCCAATGCCCCCCTATAATCGTTGGGAGTTTAGCATCCCTGTGGATTCTTCTTATAAACGCGGTGATGATCTGATGCTGATGTTTATGAGTGAATACATGTTCCAGACTGGCGAGAAGAAAGGCATGGCATATATGGCGATGGAATATGAAGATACGGTAATCAGCCGAAATGTCCATTTCTCAATCTCAGGACTGAGTCAGCTGCGAATGGTTGGGGAGCCAAAAAGGGACCTTCGGATGATAAAAGGCTTCTTCTATCTGGATGGAGGCTTTGATCCTTCCACGGCAACCCGATTGCTGTTCTTAAATAATGTGCAACTTATACGTTTCCACACGAAGAGTAATGAACCAGAAGATGAAGAGATTCGCTTGCCACGAGATAGTGTTGGCAGACGGCTCGCGCCAGACTCTATCAGTAGTAGAGATTCTGTCAGGAGAGGTGGTGCGGTGGTATCCCCTGAAGGAAGAGCTGCCGTTCACCCAATGGCTCCCAGGGTCAATTGAATTGCGGCATGACCATGAGGGGGCCTTACATGCTTATTATAATAATGTGATGATTAACTAAAGACTATAAATAATTATGAACTTGAAAGTACGCTTGTCAATCATGAACTTCCTGGAGTTTGCTGTCTGGGGAGCTTACCTTACGTGTATGGGGAATTACATCTTTGCCGCATTCGGCAAGGAGCTCATTCCTTGGTTCTATGCTATTCAGGGAATCGTTTCAATCATGATGCCGGCGTTGATGGGCATCGTGGCTGACAAGTGGATTCAGCCGCAGCGTTTGTTGGGACTCTGCCACTTGGTGGCAGGTGCAGCCATGCTGTGCTGTTGGTGGATGGGCGCCCAGGGGAATCCTAGTGCCAGCGCCTTCGTCACCATGTACACGGTGAGCGTAGCCTTCTACATGCCCACCATTGCATTGTCAAACACCACAGCCTTCACCATCCTGAAGAACAATGGCTATGACACGGTAAAGGATTTCCCACCTATTCGCGTGCTTGGCACGGTGGGCTTCATCATTACGATGTGGTTTGTCAACTGCGCAGTGTGGGAGAATGGTTCTTTCGGATTTACCTTCGCTGAGAATGCCTTCAAGTTCCAGTATACGCACATGCAGTTCTTTGTGTCAGGCTTCCTGAGCTTTGTGCTGTGCGCCTACTGCTTCTCGCTACCCGAGTGCCGCATTGAGAAGAAGCAGAATACGTCGTTGGCAGATTCCCTTGGACTAAGTGCCTTCAAGCTGTTCAAGACCAGGAAGATGGCCCTCTTTTTCATCTTCTCCGCTTTACTGGGCATGTGCTTGCAAGTGACCAACGGCTATGCCGGTCCTTTTATCACCAGCTTCAAGGGCGATCCTGCCTATGCGGACACTTTTGCTGCTAACAACGCCACATTGCTCACCTCTATCTCTCAGATTAGTGAGGCGTTGTGCATCCTGATGATTCCGTTCTTCCTGAAGCGTTTCGGCATTAAGGTAGTTATGCTCATGTCCATGTTTGCATGGGTGTTTCGCTTTGGTTTCTTCGGCATTGGCAATCCAGCCATGCCGGGCGTGTTGCTCTTTATCCTTTCGTGTATCGTCTATGGTGTAGCTTTCGACTTCTTCAATGTATCAGGCGGCATCTTTGTCGATCAGGAGTGCGACGCCAGCATCAAGGCTTCGGCACAGGGCTTGTTTATGATGATGACCAATGGCATTGGTGCCACTATTGGCACTTTATCGGCTGGCGCTATCGTGAACAGCTTCTGTGAGGAAAAGAATGGCTTTATGATGGGCGACTGGCAGACTTGCTGGTTTATTTTTGCTGCCTTTGCTCTGGTGGTGGGCGTGGCCTTCGCTGTGGTTTTCCAACCTGAAAAGAAATAGACCGTATGCAGCGCACATTATTGAGATTTGAGAACATGCAGCAGATAATTGGCGGCGAAGACCTGTCTGTTATCTTGTTGACTGACGAACCACGTCAGCGTGTTCTTTCTGTTGTGTGCGATGCCGATATGACACGCCAGCTGCTGATGCGGCTGAAAGGTGAACCCACCGTGTGTCGAACCATGCTTCCCGAAGCACTTTTTCAATTGCTTCCTTCATCCTATGAGATGATGATTGTGGGTATCTATGAAGGGCAATATCAAGTGATGCTGATTGACACAGAAAGTGGGGAAAG
Source organism: uncultured Prevotellaceae bacterium (assembly GCA_946541275.1). Lineage (GTDB taxonomy): Bacteria > Bacteroidota > Bacteroidia > Bacteroidales > Bacteroidaceae > Prevotella. Next base: position 9,169 of record CAMNJH010000070.1, on the reverse strand, counting down.
CGTTCGCGTGCGGACAAGCGATGCTGTGTTGCTGAGTATTATTTCTAAAACACCCCTTTATATTGAGGAGCGGTTGATGGCTCGCCAAAGTGTTCCGTTTAACGAAAAAGCCAATGGGGTGGCTATACCTATAAACTCAATGGATACTTCCCGCTTGAAAGCTGCATTGCGCTCCGCAGTGGACGAGGAAAATTACGAGCTTGCTTCGCAGTTGCGCGACGAAATAAAACGTAGAAAGCAATGAAGGAAGAAAGATTCTTTTATGTACCTCAGGCATCTTCCTTGAATGAATTGCCAGAAGAAGAGGCATCGCATGCTGTGCGTGTGCTGCGTCTGAAGGCGGGCGACGAGATGATGCTTATGGATGGGGCTGGGTCTTTCTTCCGAGCAGTTGTGACATTGTCAACAGGCAAACGTTGCAGCTATGAAATCGTGGAGGAACTGCCACAAGAGCATGTCTGGCACGGGCATTTGCACTTAGCCATAGCGCCTACGAAGATGATGGAGCGAATGGAATGGCTTGTAGAAAAAGCCACTGAGGTGGGGTTTGACGAGTTGTCGCTATTGGACTGCCGCTTTTCGGAACGCCGAGTGATAAAGACACAGAGGCTGGAGAAAATAGCTATCTCTGCCATGAAGCAGAGCCGGAAAGCCTGGAAACCTGTCGTGAACGAGATGCAGGATTTCAAATCCTTCATTAACCAGCATTCATCAGGACTACGATTCATAGCCCATTGCTATAGCGAAGTGACCAGAGTGAATCTCTTCAAGGAATTGCAGTCTGCTGCTATTCATGCTGACACTCCTGTCATCGTTCTGGTGGGCCCAGAGGGTGACTTCTCTATTGACGAGGTACGATTCGCCCTGGATGCGGGCTTTATATCTGTTGATTTAGGCAAGAGTCGGCTACGTACAGAAACGGCTGGGTTGGCTGCCGTGATGATGATGCAACTTTCTCAACTATGAATACAATAGCATTCAATGCAGTATTGCCACAAGTGTTCAGCACGATGCAGAAGTCCATGGAGTCTGATGTCTGGCTGAAGAATGTGTCTTTTGAGCGTGGACACCATTATTTGATAGAGGCTGAGAGTGGCAAAGGGAAAAGCACATTCTGCAGCTATGTGCTGGGCTATCGTCATGATTATGCAGGTCAAGTGCTTTTTGATGGCCGCGATGCCCGTCAATACAATATTTCCGATTGGTCGCTTTTGCGCCAACAGCATGTGAGTTGCTTATTTCAGGATTTGCGCTTATTCCATGAGCTTACTGCCTATGAAAATGTTGAGATTAAAAACAAACTGACCAATTTTAAGACACGGGAACAAATTCTGCAGTGGTTTGAGATGCTTGGGATTGCAGATAAAAAAGATTCTCTTGTCAGACGCTTGTCATTTGGACAGCAACAACGTGTGGCTGTCATGCGGGCATTGGTCCAGCCTTTTGATTTCTTCCTCGCTGATGAGCCTATCAGTCATCTGGATGACAGGAATTCGGAGGTGATGGCTGAGCTTATTCAGACAGAAGCCTGCTCTCAGGGGGCTTCCATCATCTCGACAAGTATTGGCAAGCGTCTGCCACTCATTTATGATTTTACTTTAAAGCTATGAAAAGATTTCTGTTCGCCGCGTTACTAATGGCTGCTCCGTTGTGGTGTTCTTCCCAGGAGATTCCCTCTATTTCCCATGTTTTCAAGGAGATGCCAGATAGCCTCATGCCTTATCTGTCCAAGAATAATCGTCTGGACATGATTGACTTTATGGAGGCAAAGATGAAAGCCGTTGTCAACAATCTTCTTGATGGAAAGACTGTGATGACATCATTGACGGCTGATAGCCTGTCCATCGATATGAATGGAACTTTGCATATTGATATGAAGATAGTACCTGCCGTTACACCTTCCGACAGCTGCCTCTATAACATTCAGGTGCACCGTATCTATACACTAAATGAAAACCAGACAGAAAGTGTAGTTGACGTTTACACTTCTGCCTGGAATCGAATTTCGTCACAGGTTGAAAGGTCTTCTTTGTTGAATCGTGACGAAAAGATCTTTGAAAGATCTCACTGATGATGCATGTGCTGGGGCATCTGTGGCATTTGCTGCCGCTGTCCCCATGCGCCTCTTCCTTGACCTTGTCCCTGATTCTGGCCTTGTCCGAAACCTCGTCCCCAACTTCTCATCAAGTGCCGATGAAACCGCTGCTCAGCTTGTAGAATATCGTAAAGTTTCGATGCAGAAAGCAATTTGATGAAGCGGGTATGATAGTTCTGTTGTATACGCTTCAACTCCAAGTCGATTTCGTCACTCTCCTTGATAACTCTCAAACAGCCACTTTCATCTGACGGTTTTACCTTTGCCAGTTCACGCTGACGATCGAATAGGGCCCTTTGCTTTTCCTGCATCTCTCTGTACAGTGGGAAAAATTTAGTAGCTTCTTCCTGGGTCAAATGAGCCTCCCTGGTAATGAACTGCTGCATGTCTGCCTCAAATCTCTCAGGCGAGAATCGTTGCTGGCCTTGTCCCTGGCCCTGGGCATTGATGCCAAGGGTGAACATTGTCAGTAGGAGTATGCCAAATAGTTTTTTCATAATAATTAAAGGTAAAGTCTTTGTGTGTAAGGTTACATTTCAGCCAGCAAGAATGAATAAATATCTTGGTTGTCAATCATGGCGTAATTCGCCTCTTCTTCAATATAGCTGTCACTATAGTAGCCATTTGTGTTATCCTGTTCTGTGACCGCTACTTGCTGTGGCTGCTGAACGCCCTCAGTCCTGTTGCTGAAAATGACAGCAGAGACGAAGACGACACCACAGACGCATGCAGCTGCATAGAGCCATGGGCGAAGGCGCTTCATGACAGCTACCTTAGCGGGCTTCTTCTCTGGCAACTTCTCCATAACCTGGGCAGTCAGCTGCTCAAAGTAGCCCTCTGGGACAGTGAAGGGATTTTTCTTTCCCAGTTTGCTGTTCAAATATTCTTCTTCGTTCATCATAAGCATTTTTCTTTTGTTTAATAGACGTATATAGTTTTGGAAGGTTTAATCGCGTTGATGGAAAAATTCAGTAATTTTTTTCACTGCTATGTGATAGGATGCTTTCAGACCTCCTTCTGTCGTTCCCAGTATCTTGCTAATGTCGCTATATTTCATTTCGTCGTAGTAGCGTAGCTGGAATACTGTGCGTTGTACCTCAGGTAGACAGGCAATGGCTTCCTGTAGTTGTGCTTCAGTCTCATCGCCGTCAAAATACTTGTCAGCCGTGAGTCGATTGGCTAAACCTAGATCAGTATCGTCAGTACTGAGGGTTGGGTGGTTTTTCTGTTTACGTGTGAAGTCAAGAGCCTCGTTGATGGCTATCCTCGACAGCCAGGTGATAAGTTTAGAGTCGCCGTGGAAGTTGTCAATTGAACTCCATGCTTTCAATAGCGCATTCTGTAGCACGTCGTTGCTGTCTTCATGGGTCAGGACGATACGTCTTACTTGCCAATACAACTGTTCGCTGTATTGCTTAACCATGATTTCGAACCCTTTGCGCTGTGTGGCAGGGGCCTTCAGCATGTCTTTAAGTTGCTGGTCGTCCACAATTCCCATTCTTCTGAAATCTTAGACGCTGTTAAGGCAGAAACGGTTTAATCGCTTTTTGTAGAATCTTGTCGTAGCTGTAGGGGTCGCCCCATGTATCAATTGTTCCTGTCTTTGGATTGGGATACTTCGTGAAGTAGTTGATGACCACAGGAATCTTTGGCTCCACTTCTGTGGCGTTAATGAGCCTGATGGCTCCCCGGTGTGTGCGTTTATATTCCTTTCCTTGGTCAGTTTGAGGCTGCAGGTCCATGGACAGTCGCATCTGATCCAACAACCAGGGATCAGCGTTGGGCAGTACGAAAGTAGCTATGTCAAAGGGCCTTTGCAGTCTGATGCATCCGTGTGACACTGTCCTCACATCACGATAGAAGGCGCTGGGCGATGAAGTGTCATGCAGGTAAACTGAGAATCTGTTGGGGAAACGAAAAATGATACGTCCCAGCGAGTTTCCTGCTCCGCTGCGCTGACGAACGGCATATCTTCCACTGCTCAATTCGGCCCTAGTCAGACTGCGTGGGTCAACACGCTGGCCCTGTCCGTTTGTGATGTAGTAATTACGACGTGCAAAATAGGCCGAGTCACCGGCATGGCCGCTAACTTCTCCCCGAATAATACTCTGAGGAATTCCCCATTCTGGATTAATTTGGATACGCTCGATAGCGCTTGACAACAGGGGAGACTTAGTTGAAGCCTTGCCGCAGCAGATGCGCATATTAATGACGCTGTCAGGGCCAAGGGCCCACACCTGCTGTGCTGCTACATTGACAAGTATATGGCGCTCTGCCTGTTCGGGATGCTTGGAATCTCGCCAGCGCAGCCTTTCCATGTTGCAAATTGTGCGTAGCCGTTCCTCTTCAGTAGAGTCCTGCGCCAGTTGCAGTTTCAGTTGCTGGTAGGCCTTGTCGGACGGCTCAACTTCTGCCAGGAAGTTCAGCATGGTCTGGGTGTCAGTCAACTGTTCCAGGGCATGCTTCACGAAAGCGCTGTCAGCCTGTTCTATTTCAATGTCGTAATGGTCTTTGCCGAAGAGCTTCTTGGGAGTAGTAAAGCCAAACCGCTGCCCTATAGTATAGCGCAGGTAGGCTTTGGTGAGGTTGCCTTCTAGCAGGCCCATGGACTGACCTACATTCTCAGCCGAGTCTGGTTGGTGCATGACGGCCAGTGCCTGTTCAATCTCGGGCAGGAAGAATGTTTTCTCACTGAATCCTATGGATGAGACTTGTGTGCGAATGACGCTGTCAAGGGCATCGCACATAGATAGTTTGGTGGGCGAGTCCATCCAGAGCCATTGGGCTGTTCCCAAACGATAATAGCCACGTCCCATGCGGTCAGCATAGGCCGTGTCTTTATCATTTGCAAGGAATTGGCGTAGCTCCTGCTGAGCTTCCTGGGCATGCTCCTTATAAAGCTGCTCCATCTTCAGCGCAGCCAAGTCCACTTCTTCCTCGGCGCTTGCCTGTTGCTTGCAGGCGAAGATAATTAGGGCGATAAGTGCCGCTGATAAGAAGGTTAGCGCACGGTTACCTTGCGCACTACCTTTCCGACTTTCAAAATGTAGCACCCTTTTGGAAGGTTAAGTTCTATACGCTGGGCTGGACCCTCTATCTTGTAAGTTGCAACGGCTCTTCCCGTGAGTGAAACCACCTCAAGGGTCATGCCGCTGGCCCCCTGCACATTGACAATGTTGCCTTCAACGGCCAATGTGGGGGCTTGCTCATCTATTTGCTCGGCAATACCCATTTCTGTTACCATGTTCATGGCTTTTACAGGCATGGACATCGACAGCAACGATGCGCAAACGAATATGAATAATTTTTTCTTAGTCATGCATGTAAAGTTTGTAATTACAGCGCAAAGATAGTGAAAAAAAACTATTCTGCCAAGAAAAAAAGGTAAAAAGTTGTTTTTAGATGTCGAAAACGTCCATTTCGTTGGTCAGGAGTGTGTTGGGAAAGGTCTGGCGTGCTTCATTGAGCAGTACGTTCTCGTCAGTATAGCGTGCGCTGTAATGGCCTATCAGCAGTTTACCTGCATGTGCGTTGAGGGCCACTTGTGCAGCCTGCTGAGCTGTGGAGTGGTAGTACTTCTCGGCCCCTGACAGCTTGTCTTGTGCATAGGTACTTTCATGGTACAGGGTGCTTACTCCCAGCAACTGCTGGTGAAGGGTGGGTATATAGCGTGTGTCCGAGCAGTAGGCATAGCTGCGGGGTGGTTCCGCTGGCGTAACCAGTCGCTCGTGCTCCACAATAGTTCCGTCAGGCAGGGTGTAGCCCTGTCCATTCTTGATATTCATGATTTGCGAGGTGGGAATGCCATACATGTCTATCATGTCACGCCTGATGTGTGGCAGTGAAGGTTTCTCGCGGAACAGAAATCCGGCGCAGGGCATTCGGTGCTCCAACGGAATGGTTTCCACCGTGATTGAGCGGTCTTCAAAAATAGTCTGGCGGACCTTGGTGTCAACAGGATGGAACTCAAGTGGATAGCCTAAATCGTGGAAGAATAGCTGCATCTGTGCTTGCAGCATGGCTTCCAACTCGGCGGGAGCATATACATGCAGTGTTGACGTGCGTCCCAGCAGTCCGAAAGTGCTGATCATGCCTATCAGGCCAAAGCAATGGTCACCATGCAGATGGGATATGAATATGTGCCCCAGCTTTTCAAACGACAGCCCAGAGCGCCGCATTTGCAGCTGAGCGCCCTCTCCACAGTCAACCATGTACAGTTTTCCCCTGCACTCAATGATTTGCATGGATGGGTAGTGGTGCATGGTGGGCATGGCACTACCACATCCTAGTATATGTACACGAAAAGGCTCCATCAATACAGACCGTAGTTGTCCGAGTCGTCTTCGTCGAATTCCAGACCCAGATCAAGCTCTGGCTCAGGAACGTAACGGCCGAACTCAAACGACTCATCTTCGTTCTTGTTTCTCAGATAGAGTGAGTCACGAGTCATGCGCACGATGTCGTAGGTTTGTGTGTAGTACAGGTCTGTGCCGTCGTCGCGTGTCTCTACCAGTTGCAGGAATCCGTTGTAAATGCGCCAGGCCTTGTAGATGATGTCGCCCTGCTGGCCGAAGCTTTCGGCCTCGCCGCCTTCCTTGATGATGACTCCCGACGGGGTGCTGCCGTCATAGGGGCTTGGCATCACCCACTCACCTAGCAGATTGTCCTTGTTGATGGTCATCAGGGCAACCTTGCCGGTGCTGTCGGGCAGGACGTATATTTCTTCACCCCGATGATAGTCGGCCATTACCATGCCTTTCTTCCGGGCTTCCTCCACATTGAAGAACAGCGTATCCTCGTTGTCCTTGATGATTTGCAGCACATTCTGTGTTGACTGGCCTCCGCAGATGCCGAAAATGACAGAGTCGCGTTCCTGTACCTTGTCAGCTGGTGGCTCATAGTCGTATGTCTTTTGTGGCTTTATTTCACATGCAGTAGTGACGGCCAGCATTAGGGCCATAATGGCAAAAATACTTTTTCTCATAGTTTTTATGTTTGATGGTGTTTAAGATTCTTTCTTTTCCTGGGCCTTTGCCTCGTTCCACAGTTGGTCCATTTCATCCAGACTCATCTCTGTGAGTGGCCGTCCGGCTCGGATGCTGTGCTGCTCGATGTAATTGAAGCGGCGTATGAACTTGGCGTTGGTACGCTCCAGGGCGTTGTCGGGGTTTAGCTTGTACAGTCGGGCGGCATTGATGACACTGAACAGGAAATCGCCCAGTTCGTCGGTGCTCTTCTCCTTGTCCTCCTTGTTCAGTTCCATCTCCAGCTCATTCAGCTCTTCGCGTACTTTGTCCCACACGTCTTCACGCTTCTGCCAGTCGAATCCCACATTGCGGGCCTTATCCTGAATGCGGTAAGCCTTGATGAGCGATGGCAGGGCTGCCGGAACACCTGAGAGCACCGTCTTGTTGCCGTCTTTCTCTTTTAGCTTGATTTGCTCCCAGTTCTGAAGTACCTCGGCCGAAGTGCTGGCGTGCGAAAACTCCCGTTCTTCGTTGGTTTCGCCATAGGGTAGGGGCTTGGGTTCGTCTTCGCCCACCTGGCTGGGGTGATAGATATGTGGATGGCGGAAAATGAGCTTGTCTGCCTGCTGTCGCAATACGTCGTAAATGTCGAATTCCCCCTGCTCAGCTCCTATCTTGGCATAGAAACAAAGGTGCATCATCACGTCGCCCAGTTCTTTCATAGTGTCGTGGGCATCGCCACGGCTCAGTGCGTCGCACAGCTCGTATGTTTCCTCAATGGTGTTCGGGCGCAGGCTCTCGTTGGTTTGTTTCCTGTCCCAAGGGCATTTCTCGCGCAGCTGATCCAGCACATCCAGTAGTCGGCCGAAGGCCTTCATTTGTTCATCTCGTGTATGCATGCTAACATGATTCTTTTTGCAAAGGTATGGAAAATATGCGAAACAGCCAAGTGATTCCTGCATATTTTTTTTCGTCAGGGCAGAGAGGTGGGCTGCAACCCCATTTCTTTGGCCTTTTGCATCAGTAATTTCATTAGTGGTTCTGGCTCGTTCTCCACCTGGTTGTCCAGCACGGCCTCTTTCAGGTACTGCTTCAGCAGGCCCACTTCGCGCGATGGCTTCAGACCGAATAGCTGCATGATTTCATTTCCGTCGATGACGGGCTGCAACAGGCGTTTGTAGTCCTTTTCCTTCAGGTCGGTCAGCTTTTCGCGTACCATACGGAAGTTCTCTAGGAAAATCTTCTTTTTTCCCTCGTTCTTGCTGGTGATGTCGGCCTCGCAGAGCGTCATCAGGTCGTCAATGTCGTCGCCCGCGTCGTTCAGCAGTCGCCTGACGGCCGAGTCGGTCACGATGTCGTCGGCAATGACCTGTGGCCGCATGTGCAGCTCCACCAGTTTTTCCACGTAGTGCATCTCCTGGCCCATGGGCAGCTTCATGCGGCGGAACATGGGGGCCACCATTTTCATTCCTATATAATTGTGATTGTGGAAGGTCCAGCCGATGGATGCATCCCAGCGTTTCGTCTTTGTCTTGCCAATGTCGTGCAGCAGTGCGGCCCATCGCAACCATAGTCCAGCTCCCTGGCGGGCCACGTTGTCAACTACCTCCAGCGTGTGGTAGAAGTTGTTCTTGTGCGCCCGTCCGTTTCTCTGCTCCACGATGTCAAGTGCTGCCACTTCTGGCATGATGATTTGCAGAAGTCCGGCTCGTTGCAAGTCAACGAACCCCCGGCTGGGAGTGGGGGAGAGCATGATTTTGTTCAACTCCACCTCTATCCGCTCGGCGCTCACTATCTTGATGCGCTCGGCCATGCATTCCAGTGCCTCAAAAGTCCTCTCTTCTATCTGAAAACGCAGCTGCGTGGCAAAGCGTATGCATCGCATCATGCGCAGAGGGTCGTCGCTGAAGGTCACCTCGGGGTCAAGAGGGGTGGCAATGATACCGTCCTCCAGGTCGGCCAAGCCGTTGAAGGGGTCGACCAACTGACCGAATCGGTTCTTGTTCAGGCAGATGGCCATGGCGTTGATGGTGAAGTCACGGCGGTTCTGGTCGTCTTCCAGTGTGCCGTCTTCCACGATGGGCTTGCGCGAGTCGTGACTATAGCT
>CAMNJH010000069.1 GCA_946541275.1 uncultured Prevotellaceae bacterium | reverse complement strand
CGACAAGATGATCTACGTGGTGGGCAACGAGCAGAACTACCACTTCCAGGTGCTTTCACTGCTGCTCGACCGTCTGGGCTTCAAATGGGGCAAGGAGCTGGTGCACTTCAGCTACGGCATGGTGGAGCTGCCCAATGGCAAGATGAAGAGCCGCGAGGGCACTGTTGTCGATGCTGACGACCTGATGCAACTCATGGTGGATGATGCCTACAAGACATCGATGGAACTGGGCAAGTTTGACGACATGACCGAAGAGGAGCGCCGCGAGATAGCCCGCATAGTGGGCATGGGCGCCCTGAAATACTTCATTCTGAAGGTCGATGCCCGCAAGAACATGCTCTTCAACCCCGAGGAGAGCATTGATTTCAACGGCAACACGGGCCCCTTCATCCAGTACACCTATGCCAGAATCCGCAGTATTCTGCGCAAGGCAGAAGGCCAGAGCTTTGCTCTCACCTCGCAAATGGCATCACTCTCCCCGAAAGAAATCGAGCTCATCCAGAAGATGAACGAATATGGCGCCGCCGTTGAACAGGCAGGAAAAGACTACAGCCCTAGCGGCATAGCCAACTACTGCTACGAGCTGACCAAGATTTTCAACCAGTTCTACCACGACTACAGCATCCTCAACGAGCCCGATGAGCAGAAGAAGGCTGTCCGCCTTGTTCTAGCCCGCAGTGTGGCCAAGATACTGAAGAGCGGCATGAGCCTGCTGGGCATTGAAGTGCCCGAACGCATGTAGAACACTAACGGTTGCTGTATCTCAACAAGAGATAGCCTATATGATACAGAACCCTCCCTCCTACCGCCATGACACCGTGCTGCCACTTCCAATGGAAGTGACGGCCGATGCCTGGGCTGTTGACGCTGCCTGCTCAGGCAACCCAGGCCCCATGGAGTATCAGGGAATTGACCTGGCCACCGGGCAGTGCATTTTCCACTTCGGCCCCATGAAAGGCACCAACAACATTGGCGAGTTTCTGGCCATCGTCCATGCCCTGGCGCTCTGCTGGCAGCATGGATTGCCCGGCAAGACTATTTATTCTGACTCGTACAATGCCATACTTTGGGTGAAAAAGCGACAATGCAAGACAAAGCTGGAACGCACACCCCAAACGGAACAGCTCTATCAGATTATTACCCGCGCTGAAAATTGGCTGCGCACACATGACTACCACAACCCTATCGTGAAATGGGACACTGCGAAATGGGGAGAGGTGCCTGCCGACTTCGGAAGGAAATAAACTTTGAAGGGCTCAAAATAGAGATGGCTCGGTTTAAGCCCGTCTAAAAAGACTAATGGAATTGGCGTCGTACTGCTGACGGCAGACCAGACGGGCCGTGGCGGGCAGCTGGGGGGAACGGGTGCCTCCACTGACGGTCATTGGACCAGTCTCCACACGTATTTCATCCCACCAATCTTGCACAAGGAAGGATTCCAAGGTCTTGCGTCCTCCCTCCACAATGAGCGACTGGATGTTCTGATGATAAAGGCTTTCCAAGTCTAGTGGATGCTGATGGTCTATAACCAGTCGTTTGGGGTCGGGGCCCACCCAATGGCGAACGTTCAGCTGGGGGTGCTCACGGTCATCAGTGACGCGCCCCACCAGGATGGCATCCTCTTCGGCCCGCAACTGGTGACTGAGCATCTGTGTGAAAGGCGATGAGATGGCTAGGGCCTTGCCATGGTCGTCAATGAAGCCATTGGCCGTCTGCGCCCACTTTAAAATAATGTACGGCCGATGAAGCCGATGGAAAGTGAAGAAGCGGCGGTTCAGCACCCGGCATTCTTCTTCCAGCACCCCCACAGTGACATCAATGCCGGCATCGCGCAACCGCTGAACTCCCCTGCCCCGTACCTCAGAAAACTCGTCAATGCAGCCTACAACGACACGCTTGACGCCCTTCCTGATGATGAGGTCGGCACAGGGCGGCGTCTTGCCATAATGCGAGCAGGGCTCCAGCGATACATACATGGTGGCATCACTCAGCAGCGGCTCTTCCTCTGCACGCACGGAGGCGAAAGCATTCACCTCAGCATGACCCTCACCACAGCGCACGTGATAGCCCTCACCAATGATGCGCCCATCGGCACTCACTATAACTGCCCCAACCATAGGATTGGGCTTTGCATTCTGTCGCCCATTCAGAGCCAGCTGCAGGCATCGCTGCATATATTTCTCATCGTCAGTCATCATACCTTTACTGCTTTACTTACGGATGCAAAGATAACACATATTCTCTTTTTTTGCAACTTTTCGAAGACATTTCTTGCATTGCAAACGCAAGTTACCTGAATCGTTTCCTCGCCTCTGCATCACTGCCTTCGCGCGTGCGCGCGTAAATAATACAACATGGAAGTGCTACAAGTGCTACTGGCTTATATAATGCATTGATATACAATTTTATACGGGTGCACTAAGTAGCATAGAAAATGCTACTGGAAATGCTACTGGCGCCAGCGGACATGCACCTGCACAATATTGACATTTTGTGCAGAAATGAAACATAGAGAAAAGTCGGGTGCGATTTTTCTCCATGTCTCATTCACTCTTTTTCAAAATGGGGTCGACTTTTTCCAAAACGGCGGCGACTTTTTACAAAAAGTCAACGCCATTTTTCTATGCGGCGCCTTCCTTTTTGGTTCGGTAGCACCTGTAGCATTTTCGGTAGCACGAACTATTGACGAAAACGCACCCGTAAGTAATTTAAAATCAACCAATTATCCGTCCCAGTAGCACTTGTAGCACATTGTTTCGCGCATAATATACGCGCGTGCGCGAGAAACTCCGTTCATGCATATTTACAGAATTGATAACCGTTGTTACAAAGTGTGTAGCATTAAAAAGCGGAATCCCCAGCCACCCAAGGCGCTGAGGATTCCACGTTCTCTTTATATATGCTTCTACTTCTGAATGGCAGCTTACTTGTTATTTCTAATTATATAGCAGTACCTACCAACCCTATATACTCATTTAACATTCTCTCATTATTCCGAATGTACGAGAAGAATGGCCGAAGAAAAAGAACGGCAAATAATGGTTGTTTCCCGTTTTTTTTATACCTTTGCAGGCGAATGACCTACAAAGCATTTTGGCAACCACTGACGGGAACCTATCCTGAGAGCGAGGCTCGCTGGATAGGGCGGCTGGTGTTTGAGAAGAAATACAGTCTTTCCTATGCCGATCTGCTGTTGGAAAGGGAAAAGCTGATTGACGAGCAGGAGCTGCAGGCACTGCAAAAGCGGCTACTGGATGGTGAGCCAGTACAGTATGTGCTGGGCGAGGCAGACTTTGGTCCTCGCACTTTCATGGTGACTCCCAGCGTGCTGATACCAAGGCCCGAAACCTATGAACTGTGCCAGTGGGTGATGGAGTCGCGCTTGCAGAATGCTCAGAGTATTCTTGACATAGGAACAGGCAGCGGATGCATAGCCATCACACTGGCAAAAGAATTCATGCAGGCAAGGGTTGAGGCATGGGACATCTCGGCAAAAGCCCTCGTCATAGCCCGTCAGAATGCCCAGTGCCACCAGGCTAGTATCACGTTCAAAGAACATGACATTTTCCATATCCCCAGCGATGAGACGCACGGGCAGTGGGACATCATTGTGAGCAATCCGCCCTATGTCTGCCAAAACGAGGCCATCGAAATGGCGCCGTGGGTGCTGAATCATGAGCCAAGCACAGCCCTCTTCGTGCCTGATGATGACCCTTTGCTGTTCTATCGGCAAATCGGCAACTACGCAGCTGCCGCTTTAAGCGAAAACGGGCGGCTGTTCTTTGAAGCCAATCCACCGTACATAGGACTGTTGAAAAGCCTCCTTACCAGTTTGGGATTCAACAATGTACTGACAAGAGATGACCTCTCAGGAAAAACAAGATTCATAAGTGCATGCAAGCAAAAGAAATGACGGGCCAACAGGCCTACCAGAAGCTGACGGCCCTGTGCGCCCGCAGCGAGCACTGCCAACAGGAGATGTTGGAGAAGATGCGTCAATGGGGCGTCAGCGCAGAAGAACAGGCACAAGTGATGGAACGTCTGGTCAGCGAGCGTTATGTTGACGACGAACGCTTTGCCCGCGCATTTGTCAACGACAAAGTACGCTACAACAAATGGGGACGGCGCAAGGTGGAGCAAGCGCTATGGATGAAGCATATTGACAAGGAAATAGCCACCCGAGTACTTGACAACGTAGCCGACGAAGAATATCTGGCCACGCTACGCCCCATGCTAAAGCAGAAACGGAAGGCTTTGGGAGACATTGGACCGCATGAGAGGATTAAGCTGATCAAGTTTGCCCTTTCACGCGGCTTCACCATGGATATCATCAGGCAGTGCATTGACGTAGAGAATGAAGACGAGTTTCTGGACTAGGCTGTTCGACGTCATCTCACCCCGGCTGTGTGCCATCTGCGGCAACAGGCTGTCGGTGAATGAGCAGGTACTGTGCGCCAATTGCCATCTGCACCTTCCACTGACGGGATACGAGAAGACGCCGCTTGACAACGAGCTGGCACGACTCTTCTGGGGGCAGTTCCCAGTTGAGCGGGCCGCGGCATTGTTCTTTTACGAGCCGAAATCAGCTGTCAGCCAGCTCATTTACGACATGAAGTATCGCGGCATGAGCGAGATTGGCGAGCGCATGGGTGAGATTACGGCCCGGCGGTTCGCTACTGAGGGATTCTTCGAGGGCATCGACGTGCTGGTGCCTATGCCCATCACTAGGCGACGCCAGTGGCAGCGTGGCTACAACCAGAGCATGGAGATAGCCCGGGGAGTAAGCAGCGTGACTGGCATTCCCATCAGCAGGAAGGCAGTACGCCGTATCCATTTCACCCAAAGCCAGACCGAACAGCACGCCTGGGAGCGCCTGCACAATGTGGAGAACGCCTTCCTGTTGAGTAAGCCCGATGACATCCAGGGCAAACACATCCTGCTCATTGATGACATTGTGACAACAGGGGCAACCACCATAGCATGCGGACGAGAACTGGCAAAGGCACCAGATGTGCGCATCAGCATTTTGGCACTGGGGCACACAAAATCTTAAATTATTCACAATTCGTTGCCTCTAATTCACAATTAATTCGTACCTTTGCAAAAATTTTACTTTTCATGGAAGCTATCAAACAACTCTTTGCACAAAAGCTGCTTGAGGTGAAAGCCGTCAAGCTGCAGCCCAATGAACCCTTTACATGGGCAAGTGGGTGGAAGTCGCCCATCTACACTGACAACCGCAAGACACTGTCTTTTCCACGGTTGCGTTCGTTCGTGAAGCTAGAACTTTGTCATCTCATTCAGCAGCATTTCCCTGAGGCCGAGGCCGTAGCGGGTGTTGCTACTGGAGCCATTGCCCAGGGTGCCTTGGTGGCCGAAGAACTGGGATTGCCTTTCAGCTATGTCCGTCCGAAGCCAAAAGACCACGGCATGGGCAATCAGATAGAGGGCGAGATAGAGCGCGGTGCCAAGGTTGTGGTGGTGGAAGACCTGATTAGCACGGGCGGCAGTAGTCTGAAAGCTGTCGAAGCCCTGCGTCAGTATGGCGTCGAAGTCGTTGGCATGGTGGCTTCGTTCACCTATGGTTTTCCTGTGGCCGAAGAAGCCTTCCAACAGGCCGGCGTCCAGCTGTTCACCCTGAGTGACTACGAGCACGTGGTCAGCGAGGCTGCCAAGACAGGATACATCAAAGAGGCTGACCTGCCCATACTGGCCCAATGGCGCAAAAACCCCGCTGAATGGGGATAAGCAATAGATAATAGAACAAGCTAAATCAGTAATTATCCAGATGAGCAAATACGAAAGTAGAGTCAAATTGATTCCCTACCCACAGGAGAATGTATATCGCAACATGAGCGACCTGAACAATTTGGCCCGTATACGCGACCGCGTACCCAAAAGCAAGATAGAGGAGTTCATCTTCGACTCCGACACTGTGTCGCTTGTCGTGCCGCCGGTGGGCAAAGTCAGTATACATATTGTGGAGCGCGATGCTCCCAAATGCGTAAAGTTTGAGACTGTAGACAGCCCCATGCCTTTCCTTCTTTGGGTGCAAATACTGCCTGTCGACGAAAACACATCGAAAATGAAAATCACTGTGCAGGCCGACGTACCCTTCATCCTGCAAGCCATGGTCAGTGGGCCGCTGCAAGACAGCGTTGACAAGGTGGCCGACGCGCTGGCACAGATTCCCTACGAGTAATTTGGTTATAGTCGAAATATGAAACTCTGGGAAAAGGACTTTGAGATCAATGCAGAGATAGAGCGCTTTACCGTGGGCCGCGACCGCGAAATGGACCTTTATCTGGCCCCCTATGATGTGCTGGGATCCATGGCCCACATCACCATGTTGGAAAGCATCGGACTGCTTGGCAAGGACGAACTGCCCGTCCTACTGCGCGAATTGCGCTCCATCTACGAGCAGACTCAGCGCGGCGAGTTCGTGATTGAGGAGGGCATTGAGGATGTGCACTCACAGGTGGAGCTGATGCTGACGCGCCGTCTGGGCGACATGGGCAAGAAGATACACTCGGGGCGTTCGCGCAATGACCAGGTGCTGGTTGACCTGAAGCTGTTCACCCGGCATCAGTTGCAGCTGGTGGCCGAGGCTGTGAAAGACTTGTTCGACCAGCTCATCAAGAAGAGCAATCAGTACAAGGACGTGCTCATGCCTGGCTATACACACCTGCAAGTGGCCATGCCAAGCTCGTTCGGTCTTTGGTTTGGCGCCTATGCCGAGAGTCTGGCTGATGACATGCTGTTCCTGCAAGCCGCCTACCGCATGACCAATCGTAATCCGCTGGGCTCTGCTGCCGGCTATGGCTCCAGCTTCCCCCTAAACCGCCAGATGACCACTGACCTACTGGGGTTCGACACGATGGACTATAACGTGGTGTATGCACAGATGGGCCGCGGAAAGATGGAGCTGGGCGTCGCCTTCGCCCTGGCCAGCATAGCCGGCACGATGGCCAAGCTGGCTTTCGACGCCTGCCTGTTCAACTCACAAAACTTCGGCTTTGTCCGTCTGCCAAAGGAATGTACCACCGGCAGCAGCATCATGCCTCACAAGAAGAACCCTGACGTGTTCGAGCTGATACGTGCCAAGAGCAATAAGTTGCAGGCACTGCCCTATCAGGTGACGCTCATCAAGAATAACCTGCCCGTGGGTTACTTCCGCGATTTGCAAATCATCAAGGAGGTGTTCCTGCCAGCCTTTGGCGAGTTGCTTGACTGCCTCAGCATGACGACCTACATCATCAACCGCATAGAGGTAAACGAGCACATCCTCGACGATCCACGCTATGACCCCATGTTCAGTGTGGAAGAGGTGAACCGCCTGGCCGCTGAGGGTATGCCCTTCCGCGATGCCTACAAGAAGGTGGGCCTCGACATTGAAGCAGGCCGCTTCACCCCCTGCAAGGACATTCATCACACGCACGAAGGCTCAATAGGCAATCTCTGCAACGACCGCATACAGGCCCTTATGGAGAAAACCATGCAGCAGTTTGGTTTTGACCGCGTGATCGAGGCTGAGAAAAAACTGATTTCTGGAAATGAGAAGTGAGAATTGAGAAATGAGGAAGAAAATGACACATCATCTAGCCAAAGAAATGACATGGCAGAAGCAGCATCGCCAGACTTTTCTTATTTCCCATTTCTTTCTTCTCATTTCTTTCTTCTCATTTCTTATTTTTATGACTTCCTGCGAGACTGACAACATGTACTCGTCAGCCTACTGCCGCTTCACTTTTAATGCCTCGCTCTATCCCTCCAGTGCACTCACCCGCGCATTAGGCAGCACGGGGGGTGACTTCTGCATAGTGAAAGCCACCATGAGAAATGGCGTCACTCATCTGCTGCTGACACCGAACCGTGGCAGCTATGCGCAGACCGACTTGGACCTCACCATGAACACGGCCATCACTGGCGAGCGCATCAGCTACGAAGGAATGGGCTATCAGAAAGGACTCATCATTGGACGCTCGCTCTACGGCCAACTGCGCTGCTACGACCTGATGTGCCCCAATTGTAACAACGACTACCAGCTGCAATGGAGCGACAGCCAGCCGCTGGAGCTGACGTGCAAGAAATGCCACCGAACGTACAACATTGACGGTGAATATGGCTATGTGAAGAGTGGTGACAAAGGTCGTGCCCTGACGCTCTACCGTAACGTCAACTATTCACCCTCCAACGGACTGCTCATTGTCAGCAATCCCTAGGCTGAGCATGTGAACACACTTAGCTTTTTACGTTAAAAAACAATAAAGCAAGGAAAAAAGAATACTAACTCCTAACTTTTTTGTACCTTTGCAGCCGCAAAACGCAAAATGGCTGCCGCGATGGTGGAATGGTAGACACGAGGGACTTAAAATCCCTTGACCCGGAAGGGTTGTGCGGGTTCGAGTCCCGCTCGCGGCACCCAACAAAAAAAGACAACTTGAACAACTTAGGGCGGCTTTTCTATGGCATGAGCCAAGTTGTTCAAGTTGTCTTTTATAGATTCGCCTATTCTATACGTTCGCCATTGACCACCACACCCTTCAGCTGCAAGTTGTCAATGGGTCGCTGAGTGAAGGCCTTTACCTTGGCTCCGTCCTTCACGTCAACATCGTTGAAGGTGAAGTTTTTCAGTGCATACTTGTCACTGCCTGTGACATTGAAAAAATTGCCGCAGTCCATACGGATATTGTTGAATGAGATGTCGTTGCACTGCGACAGAGGCATGTCGGGACGATCCTGCTTCTCATAGAACTGCGTCCAGGGACGAACGAGCAGGAAATTTCGGCACCGACCAGTAAACCCCTCCACATGCACATACTCATAGTGCTGGGGGGTATCTGGGCGCATCTTCAGCCAGAGCACGTTATTCGTGTCATCAGCCACGCAGTTACGCATGATGACATTCCAGTCATGCACACTTTCCGAACCCAGCGTCATGCATCCATGCACCGTGCCATAGTGGCACTGCTCCACCAAGATGTTATAGCAGGGGCCGTTCTCAGGAGCCTGATCTGCAAAGGTGCCCTTTCCGCCCTTCAACACCACGGCATCATCGTTCACATTCATATAGCAGCCGCGAACCACCACGTCGTGACAAACATCAATATCGATAGCGTCGGTCGACGGACCCTTAATGCCTGTAGTGGACGAATAGATGTATAGATCCAGATAGCGCACGTGGTCGCAGCGGTAAATGTGATTTGTCCAGAAGGGCGAATTTATCAGTCGCACATCTTGGATAGTGACGTTCTTACTGTTGGAAATATAGGTCAGGCGAGGTCGCTGTGCATCTTTATTTGTACACTGCGGATTCCACTGGCGGCGAATCCAGAACTCCTCCCAGTAGTCCTGCCCGTTGCCGTCAATGGTGCCCTTACCGCTGATGGTAAACCCGTCCAGCCCGTCAGCATTGATCAGGGCAACGAAATACTTGCAGGTCTGGCCCTCTATGCGCGTCTCACGTATTTCAAAGTCGTGTACGCGGTCACTGCCCTTCAGCACGGCGCCCTCCTGTAAGTAAAGGTGCGTGCCTTGACGGAAGAACAGACTGCCACTATAGAAAGTACCCTTAGGAACAACTACGACGCCACCTCCCTCCTGAGCACAGCGATCTATGACGGCCTGAATCTGGCTTGTCTGAATATCGGTGGTGCCCTGACGCACGCCATAGCTCGTCAGCACATACTGTTTGCCCAGAGTGGCCACATCAACCTTCGTCGTATCACTGAACCAGGCATCCATCACTTCACCGTTGGGCCACAGTTCTTGTTTCGTCACTTTCTTCTTGGCATCAGCGCCCACACACAGCAGCACCACGGCCAGACATAGGATAATTCTCTTTTTCATTGCGTTTTGATTTGTTTGTAGTGCTGCAAAGTTACACATTATTTTTTGCATAACCACAGTTTTTTGCTTTTTTCTTTTGCTATCTCGCTTTTTTATGTACATCAGCAGACAAATGGAAAAAGTGTTAGGTATTACTTACATGATGGCAGAGGTGCTAAAAACCATTACCCATCAAGCCTATGGGCAACTCATGAGAATTGTCAAATTCCATGATTATCAGTTGGAAAAGTGGGAATTATTGTACAAAGACAGTGTTTTTTCCGCAGATTACTTTAATTATTCTTTCTTTTTTGCCGCCATACAAGAAAAAATGTGTAACTTTGCCGCTGAAACCGAATAACAAAACAAAGACCAAGCAAATGAAAGATTTCTTCAAGTACATGATGGCCACTATATGCGGCATTATCGTATTGTCTATTATTGGGGGAGTACTGCTCGCACTTACGTTCATGGGAATAATGGCTGGCGGTGACTCGAAAGTGAAGGCAAAAGAAAACTCAGTGTTCGTGCTAAAACTGAACGGAATGGTCAGCGAGCGCACGGAAGACTCCGGTCCCCTGTCCATGCTACTGGGAGTTGGCGACATGAACCAGATGGGCCTGGATGACATACTAAAAGCCATCAGACTGGCCCGCGACGAGGAAAACATCAAGGGCATCTACCTGGAAGGGGGCGTCACCACGTACGATTCGCCTGCCACGGCACAGCAAATCCGCGACGCACTGCTGGACTTCCGCAAGAGCGGCAAGTGGGTTCTGGCTTATGGCGACCAGATCATGCAGAGTTCCTATTATGTATGCTCCGCAGCCGATTCGCTGTTCCTGAACCAGACGGGAATGATTGACTTCAAAGGCCTGGGCGGCAAGAGCATGTATATGACTGGCCTCTATGAGAAACTGGGTGTGAAGTATCAGGCTGCCCGAGTGGGCAAATACAAGAGTTACGTAGAGAGTGTCACCCGTACCGACATGAGTGCCGAAGACCGTGAACAGCGCGAAGCCTATCTGCAGGGCATCTGGAAGCAGTGGACCGCGCAGATTGGTGAGAGCCGAGGCGTCAGTGCAGCCCAGCTTGACTCGCTGGCCAGCGACAGCATTCTGCTCTTTGCCAGCGTGGCTGACTACCAGAAAGCCCACCTTATCGACCGCGCCTTCTATCCCGAGGAGATGAAGCAGGTGATGCGCCGCCAGCTAGGCATCGGCAAGGACCAGGAAATCAACCAGCTTTCGCTGAGCGACATGCTCAGTCTGAAGCCGGCGAAGAAGGTGAAGCAGAAAGGCGACAAGATTGCCGTCTACTATGCCTACGGCGAGATTGTTGACGAGATGTTGAGCGGTCTGAACACTGATCATAGCATCGTGGGCAGCACGACAGTGGATGATCTGATGCGCCTGGCTGATGATGACAACGTGAAGGCTGTGGTCATGCGCGTCAATTCAGGAGGCGGCAGCGCCGTGGCCAGCGAGCAGATTTGGCACGCTGTGGAGCAATTAAAACTAAAGAAGCCCGTTGTGGTCAGCATGGGCGGAGTGGCAGCCTCTGGCGGCTATATGATCAGCTGCGGCGCCAATCACATCGTGGCCGAGCCCAGCACCATCACCGGCTCTATAGGTATCTTTGGCCTAGTACCCAATTTGAACGGTCTGGTCACCGAGAAGCTGGGTATCACCTGGGACGGCGTGACCACCAACAAATTTACTGACTACGAGTACGACCTGGTCTTTGCCAAGGAGAACAGCGACGTGATGAAATATCTGCAGGGCTACACCGACCGTGGCTATGAGCGATTCCTGGAGATTGTGGGCCAGGGCCGCGGCATGACCAAAGATCAGGTGAACGAGATTGCCCAGGGCCGTGTGTGGCTGGCCACAGATGCGCTCGGCGTCAAGCTAGTGGACCAGCTGGGGTCACTCGACGATGCCGTGAAGAAGGCTGCCGAACTGGCCAAGCTGCAAGAGTATCACACAACGGCCTATCCCGCCAAGGTGGACTGGATTGACCAACTGCTGGACAGCGACGAGAAAGGCAAGGGGACCTACCTTGACGCCGAGCTGCACAAGGCCCTTGGCGACCTTTACGAACCTGTCATGCAACTGCGACTGGACCAGCTGCGCAACCGTCTGCAAGCTCGTCTGCCTTATAGCGTAGCTGTAGAATAGGAAATGAACAATTCATGGAAGGCGATTTCATCAAAATCAAAGAGAGCCTGTTGCCGCTGAGCTGGCTGTATGGTTGCGCCGTAGGGCTGCGCAACCTCTGCTTCGACATAGGCTTGCTGAAGAGCCGTTCCTTCCATGTGCCCGTCATCTCCGTAGGCAACATCACCGTGGGCGGAACGGGAAAGACCCCCCATGTGGAGTATCTGGTGCGCCTGCTGAAAGAACGGTTCCATCTTGCCGTGCTCAGCCGTGGCTACAAGCGCAAGACCAATGGTTACCTGCTGGCCGACGAGCACTCCACCCTGCGCGACATCGGCGACGAACCCTTGCAGATGAAGCAGAAATTTCCCGACATCAGCGTAGCTGTGGACAAGAAGCGTGTGCGCGGCATTCAGCGTCTGGCCGACAGCAACAGCCAACTGGATGTCGTGCTCCTCGACGATGCTTTCCAGCACCGCTACGTGAAGCCTGGCATCAACATCCTGCTCGTTGATTACCATCGGCTCATCATCTATGACAAGCTGCTACCCGCAGGCCGACTGCGCGAGCCCCTGAAAGGCAAGGACCGTGCTGACCTGGTCATCATCACCAAGTGCCCAAAGGACCTGAAGCCCATGGAGTTCCGCGTCATTCGCAAGGCCATGAACCTTTATCCCTATCAGCACCTCTACTTCACCACGCTTGACTACGACCAGCCCTACCCCATCACTGCGGGCTCCAGCACCCCGTCATCCACCGTTGCCCTGCCCCCGGCTAGCCACATCCTGCTGCTTACGGGCATTGCTTCGCCAAGGCAGATGGAGGAGGATATCAAGAGTATCATTGACAAGGACTCAACCATCACTCCACTCACCTTCTCAGACCACCACAATTTCAGTCGTAAGGATGTTGACCGCATCAACAATTCCTTTGCCAGTCTGCCCCACCCCCGGCTTATCATTACTACCGAGAAAGACGCCACCCGCCTGAACGCTGCCAAGGGATTGAGCGACGACGTGAGACAGCACCTGTTTGTACTGCCCGTACGCATCAGCTTCATGCAGCCTGAACAGGAAGAAAAGTTCAATGCATTCATCACTGGCTACGTGATGAAAAACTCACGCCACAGCATCCTGGCTGGAGGAAAAGAGCAGATGAAGACGCGCACCAGCAGCTCTGCCCCCGACTCGCCAAGAACTATCAGTTTCAAATAGCCACCAACTTTCAACTCCAACAATATGGACATAGCAAAACTAGGTGAATTCGGGCTCATTGACCACCTCACCCGCGACATAAAGCCCCAGAACGACAGTACAAGATATGGCATAGGTGATGACTGCGCCGTGTTGCACTATCCCAATACCGAGGTGCTTGTCACCACGGACATGCTCATGGAGGGCGTTCACTTCGACTTGACCTACACTGACCTAAAGCACCTGGGCTACAAGTCGGCCATGGTAAACATCAGCGACATCTTCGCCATGAACGGCACACCGCGCCAGATGACCGTCTCGCTGGCCTTGAGTAAGCGGTTCACCGTGGAGGACATGGAGCAGTTCTACGAAGGGCTGCGCCTGGCCTGCCTAAAGTGGGGCGTTGACATAGTGGGCGGCGATACCACCAGCAGCTACACAGGGCTGGCCATTAGCATCACCTGCATAGGCGAGGCCTCCAAGGAGGACATCGTCTACCGCAACGGCGCCCGCAACACCGACCTCATCTACGTCAGTGGCGACCTGGGAGCTGCCTACATGGGCCTGCAACTGCTGGAACGCGAGAAAGCCGTCTACTACGGACAAGTCAACGACCTGCAGAAGAAAATAGCAGAGGCCAAAGCACAGGGCGATGTTGACAAGTGGAATGGAGTTAACGCCAAACTGGCTGCTCTCAGTGACATCCAGCCCGACTTCAGTGGCAAGGAGTACCTGCTGCAGCGTCAGCTACAAGCCGAGGCCCGCGGCGACATCATTGAGAAGCTGCGCCAGGCAGGCGTCCGCCCCACAGCCATGATGGACATCAGCGACGGTCTGAGCAGTGAACTGATGCACATCTGCAAGCAAAGCCACACGGGCTGCCGCATCTACGAAAAAGAAATACCCATTGACTACCAGACCGCCATCATGGCCGAAGAAATGAACATGAACGTCACCACCTGCGCCCTGAACGGCGGCGAGGACTACGAGTTGCTGTTCACCGTGCCCATAGGCGACCTGGACAAGATGCGTGAGGTGGAAGGTGCCAAGCTCATCGGTCACATCACCGAGGAGATGTTCGGCCATGTGCTCGTTACGCGCGACAACCAGGAATTCCAGCTGAAAGCCCAAGGATGGAACCCGCTGGAAGAGTGAGAATTGAACTACAGACGGCGGCGGCTTCTGTTACCCTAAGATTTCACCAGCCTCCTTCTAGGGCCACAGAGATATGGGACCCTAAAAGACGCCAACTTGCAAAAAAAAGTTAAGAGAAGAAAGATTTTTCCCATTTCTTTTCCTGATTTTACTTTTTATTTGTACCTTTGCACCCGCAAACGAAAGGAATGCAGTGACACAATGGTGCCTTAGCTCAGTTGGTAGAGCATCGGACTGAAAATCCGTGTGTCCCCGGTTCGATTCCTGGAGGTACCACTCCTCCTTTCATTATGAACCCCGTGAAGACTTCGGTCGGAGCGGGGTTTTTCGTTGTCCACCATTTTTACAAGCTTTGGACGAATGTTCCGATATACGTTTTCGGGCTCAGCGGATTTACCCGGTTGGTAATGCTTGGCTAATTAAGAAAAAAGTTGTA
>CAMNJH010000068.1 GCA_946541275.1 uncultured Prevotellaceae bacterium | reverse complement strand
GAGTCGGCCACATTCTGCCGCTCCAGCTCAACCAGCTGCTGAAGCATCAACTCATGGCGCTGACCGCAGGCGGCCAGCAACAGGAGCAGGACGGGGATGGCGAGATGGCGGAGTGAGGACATCAACCACGAAGGGGGTGAAAAGGGCGTTTCTCTATAGTGCTTTTTTATAGCAGCGGCGACGCTTGTGCTGCTCGTGCTCCAGATAGGTCCACTGGCTCTGTACCTTGCCGTTGGTCTCCATCTCCACATGCGTCTCACCCCATAGGAAGCCGTGCTTCTGGTAGATGGGGATGAGGTCGTAGAAGAGCAGGGCATTGGCGCCCTTGGAACGATATTCGGGCAGCACGCCGATGAGCAGACAGTCGACGACCTTGGTCTTGTGGAACTTCAGCGCGCGTAGTATGTGCCACCAGCCGAAGGGCCACAGGCGGCCATTGCGGCACTTCTGCAGCGCGCGTGTCAGCGAGGGCAGGGTGATGCCCACGCCCACAACGGGATGGTCGGGCAGTGAGTGGTCTTCAATGAGGGTGACCATGTTCAGGTCGAGCACCTTGAAATACATGTGGATGTACTGGTCGACCTGCTTCTGCGACATCGTGCTATAGCCATATAGGTGGCTGAAGGTCTTGTTGATGACGTCGAAGACCTTCTGCCCGTACTGCTCGGGGCCGAAGATGTCGTGCTTGGTGAGCTTCTTCACCTGCAGGTTGTAGCGCTTCATGATCATCTCGGATACCTTGACGAACTTCTCGGGCATGCCCTCCTTGGGCACGTAGAGCTTGTACTCCACGTAGTCGTTGTCCTTCTCGTAGCCCTCCATCTGCTCCATCAGCCGGGGGTAGTAGTCGTAGTTGTATTCGGTGGCCATGCAGCTCAGCTCCTCAAAACCGCCGATGAGCATTCCCTCGGGGTCCATGTCGGTGAAGCCCAGCGGGCCGATGATCTCCTTCATGCCATGACGGCGGCCGAAGTCCTCGACGGCCTTGAGCAGTGCACGCATCACCTCGGCGTCGTCAACAAGGTCCAGCCATCCGAAGCGCACCACCGGCCGCTGCCACTGCTCATTGTAGCGGCGGTTGATGATGGCGGCCACGCGGCCCACCACCTTGCCCTGGCGCAGCGCCAGATAGTACTCGGAATCGCAGAACTCGAAGGCGGCGTTGGGCTCCTTGGCCCAGGGGGAGAGCGTCTGCACCTCGTCACTATGCAGGTTGGGGGCATCGTAGGGGTTGCCGCGATATAAGTCGTAGTGCAGCTGGATGAATTGCTCCAGATCGCGCTTGTTCTCCACTTTCTTTATTTCTATCTGTGCCATTTTCAGCATGTTTTTCGTTAAACTAAGGGCAAAGGTAAGGTTTTTTTAGCATAAAACGGCAAAAATAAATGTTTTTTTGCAACTTTTGTTGCCATTTCGAGAAAATTCATTATCTTTGCAGTCAGATTCTAGCGCAGAGACGCTGAGAAGAAGTTGATGATGGAGGAGGAGAGCCTTGGGGCGCCTTTGTGCAAGTGAAGTATTCATAACCAATTTTATAGACTGATATGAAAAACAAAAGACTGTTGACTTTGGCAGCATCTGCGCTGCTGATGGCTGGCACTGCTATGGCACAGAGCCAGGACTGGAAATCGTTCTCTTACGTGGAGGCTCAGGGTGGATTGCAGCTCACCTCTACCAATGCACCTATGGACAAGCTGTTCACCCCGACTGCAGCACTGAGCATTGGTCACTACTTCACCCCTGTGGTGGGCGCCCGACTGCATGTGAATGCCAGGCAGTCAAAGAGCGGCTTTGCTGATCTGGACCAGTACTACAAGTGGAAGTACATCACCCCCGACCTTGACCTTATGATTAACCTGTCGAACATCTTCGGCAGCAATCAGGACCGTGCCCTCAACCTGATCCTGCTGGGCGGCGTGGGCCTGAACTATGCATGGGACAACGACGAGCTGGCCGCCCTCGGCGTGGCTCCGCAGCGCGTGCCATTGGCCTGGAAGGACAATCGCCTGAGCCACAACCTGCGCGCTGGCCTGCGCCTGGAGACCAACCAGAGCAAGCCCCTGGGATTCTCACTGGAAGTGAACGCCAACTCACTGGACGACCGCTTCAACTCGAAGACCAATGACGCCGACGACTGGCAGTTCACCGCCATGTTGGGTGTGAACTTCCGCTTCGGCTACAAGGGCAAGAAGCACGTGTACGTGCCTGTCACCCGCGAGATTGAGGAAACGGTATGGGAAGAGGTGCCTGTGAAGAAGATGGTGAAGGAGAAGCGCCCCGTCACCAAGATGGTGCCCGTGAAGCTGCACAAGGAGGTGTTCTACGCCATCCGTATCAGCGACAATATGGACCCCAGCATCATACAGCGTGAGGTGGCTGATTTCATGAAGCAGAACCCCAACTCGAAGGTGATGATTGTGGGCTACGCCGACAAGGGAACGGGCAACGCCCGCCTGAACAAGATGTACGCCGCAAAGCGCGCCGAGACCTTCAAGAAGGACCTGGTGGAGAAGCATGGCTGTAAGGCTGAGAACATTGTCATTGACTCTAAGGGTGACACCGTTCAGCCCTTCCCCGAGGATAACGACAAGAACCGCTGCGTCATCATTGATGCCGAGGGCCAGAAGCAGGTCACCGAGTATGAGGAAGTGGAAGTGGAGAAGACCGTGATGGAGAAGGTGGCAAAGACCGTGAAGCGCACCATCACTGAGTAAGCTATAACTTGGTTTGTCCCCAAGTTGCCCAGGTTGTCGTTGCAATCGACAACATGGACAGCTTGGGGATAACTGTTTGTTGGAGTTAGGAGTTAAGAGTTAGGAGTTGGATTCTTCTGACACACCAGCAGCACATGGTCGCCAGATGAAAGGGTAGTGGCAAACAGATAATGGCTGCCACCATCGGCCAGCTTCAACTTTCGGCGGAGCTCGGGGACTGAAAGGGGAAAGTTCCTGACGCTGATGTTCGCTTGCTTCAAGGGTAGTATCTTCTGCTTCAGCTCTTGTTTGTTCATGGTGCTGACGTCGGTGATGAGGAACGAGCGCCCAGGGAATGCCTGCACTGATAGGGGTGAGACAAACAGGTGGCTGTTGGGCGCCAGTGGCAGAACTCCATAGCGCTGGGCTAGTTCCGTGAAGACGCCAGCCTTCATCAGCGATGCATTGGGCTCATAGAGGAAGGCACCGGGCATGACGTGTGCTTCGGTGGCTATCACGCCTTCGTGGCTGCTGCTGATATCGTTGAATGTGAATACCTCTGTGCTGTCGTCATTGACGCAGTACAGGCGCTTCTCCGTCGTTGCGTGGAGGCTCAGCAGCAACAGCAGCTCCTTGCACTCGCCCGCCACGGAAATGATGTGCACCTGCTCCACATGCTGGCTTCCTACGTCGGCCACGGCCTTGCGCCAGTCGAGCATGGGTGAGAGCTTGAGTAGCACATGGTCGGCCTTTTGCAGTAGCTGGTCCATCAGTGGTAGCACATCGGGTGTGCAGTCGCTGATGCTGTAGGTGCGCCCGCCATGCTCATTGCGGCGGGCAGGGGCCAGGAATATCAGGCTGGCGTGGCCCTCCAGCTGGCGCAGGAAGTCAACGCCGTCGGTGCAGGCACATGATATCCGCGGGGCGCCGGCATCGGCTGCTTCGGGAGGAAAAAGCAACTGCAGGTTCTGCTGGACAATGCTGAAGAGCTCTGGCTGGCATTCCACGTAGACGGCCTCGGCGAACTGATGGGCCATGAAAGAGAAGTCTACGCCGAAGCCTCCTGTCAGGTCAATGAGCTTACTTGATTTGCCATTGCTGCCCTTCGCCAGTAAAGCGCCTGTTATTTTGGCCTTGTAGCGTGCCGTCTGCTCACTGGAACATTGTTCCAATGACAGGTGAGGGGGATAGATGAGGCGGTCGATGGCGGTCCAGGAAGGTAGCTTGCGCGCTGCCAACTGCCGTCCCTGAATGAGCTGCAAGGCCATGGGCAGGTCCACGCTGGCATCCTTGGAGCCACGCAGTGCCAGCTGACCTACGTCGTGGCTGGCATGCTGGCGCACAAACTGCCAGGTGGCTTCGCTGATGGTCATTTGACAATGAATTTTCTGCCGTTGCGCAGGTAGATGCCCTTCCTGAGTGATGAGTTGTCGCAGGGGCGGCCCTGCAGGTCGTAGGTGATGCCATCAGTAGTTGATGCCTGCTTCAGTGCCATGATGCCGCTTTGGCTGCCGTCATAGCTGAATGGCAGGTTCTGGTTGTCGCCCCAGATGTATTGCTCCAGTCCGGGATAGTCAATGAAGGGGTTGCGGTTCTGCTGTATCTGCCAGACGGCCTCATTGCGCTGTGTCTCTTTCTCGCTGACGGGGTCCTTTTCAGCCCAGCGCAGCAGCATCGTCACAGCCCAGTCGGTGAGGGCGGGATACTGGTTCTGGGCCAGCATGGGACTGTTCCAGCTGGACACCCGCTTCTGCTTGCCGTTGCCGTCGGTGTACTGCTCGTAGCAGGTCACCATATAGAAATAGGTACGCGCGAAGTCGCCCTTGTATTCGTCGGCTGGTTCAAACACGGTGCCGATGTAGCCCAGTCCCTGGCTGGCGGGCCCCAGCTTGGAGAAGCCTCCCTGCGACTGCCATGTGGGCTGATCGGTCTCGCCGAAGGGCTCGTTGCCGCGGCGGTTGTTCACATAGCTGTCGGTGGGATACATGTGGAACAGGTCCGTGTACATGGGGTATTCCTTGTTGAACCAGCTGTTGGGCATGGAGTGCTCGCGGTTGTAGTTGGCGCCTTCGCCACCTGTGTTGCCGCGGTTCTGGTCTTCGCCCAGCACATAGTTGGTCACGCCCGAGTACATGTCCCAGATGTAGCCGTCGGGGCGCAGGTCAGTGCTGCCGAAGTCGGTCCACAGGTCAGCATAAGTGCGCTGCACATGGGGTAGGATGATGGTGCATAGCGCCGACTTCAGCTGAGCGCCGCTCTTGCCATCGGCAGCGGCATAGTAATTACCAGAGCCGGCGGGACCCTGTGCCAAGGTCTCGCCGGCGATGATGGTTAGGATTGCTAGAAAGATGCTTCTTCTCATTAGTTGCCAGTGTTATTCAGGGGATAAACCCGATCCAAGTTGGGATTCTTGTACCACTCGGTATTGTTGTTATGGTTCTGAACCCATCCGGCAAAGTCGGGATAAGCTGATGTGGAGCCACCGAAGGTGTCGTCCTGATTGTTCAGGCTTTCACCACTGATGCTCTGCCACTCGAAAGGATAGCGGAAGTCACCCTCAATGACAAATGCCCAGGGGATGTGCTTGCTGTTGTGGAGTCCCGTAAAGTTGCCAAGTTTCGTCTCGGTGTTCGTGGCGTTGACACCATCGCCAGCCCACTCTTTCAGCACCTGGTCAAACTTGAACGGATAGGTGTGTACCTCCCAGAAGCGCCCGCTGCTCTTTTCTACGATGAACAGGTCGTAGTTGGCTATATCCCTGAACGGGGCCATATCGTTAGCATTGGCAAAGGTGAAGGTGTACTCCATCTTGACGGGGGCAGCCGTACGCTTCATATAGTGGTCTAAGTCAGGATCAACGGTGTTGTAGAAGTAGTAGAGCGTCGACAGATCAACGTCGCCACCATCGCGGGCTGATTTCCACAAGGCGGCATGGGCATTGTTGAACAGACTGAGGCAGAAGCCCTTGCCCGACATGGCAATGTCGCTATTCAGCCAGGTGTTACTGCTTTCGTCATAACTGCTGCCCAATGCAACGGGATTGACCAGATACACACCGTCGCCAACCATCTGGGTGCTATTGATGAGTGTGGGATAGCCTTGTGCCGTGCCCGTATTCACAGGATCATGGTAACTATCAGCACTCAGACTGTAGCCTGTAATCTTGGTCCTGTCGAAATCCTTCATGCGCAGGGCGGCGGCAATCTGCTTCGTGGCTCCAGTGGCATCAAGGGTGAAGGTCAGCTTCACCGTCTTGCTCTCGGGGTCAATCACAGGAGTCAGCGTGATCACGCAGTCGTTCACATCGTAGTCACCCGGTGAGGGGAAGTTATCCTCGAAGCAGAAGCGATACTTGGGAGGAGTCTCGGGGAATGTATTGCCACCATTGCCTGGGGTGTAGCCGTCACCGGTACAGTCGCCATCAGGAATGGTAAAGTTGGCAGGGGCGGAACTCTCCTCAATGAAGTTCTTCATCTGGGCCAACAAGGCCATGACATTGGCATTATGAGCGCCACCACCTATGCTGGTGTCATAAATTTCGAAGGTCACAACACCGTTATTGTTTGCCTGTGACTTCTTGGCCCAGTCGAAGTAGATATTGCCAGTGGGTTTCAACTCACTCCATTTGGTGATGTTAATGTTGTTGGCTATCTTGATAATGGCAAATTCGCCGCTTCTGGTAGGTCCATCTATTTGGGCATTCAAATTCGCTGACTCAGGCATCCTGAACGACCCACGTATGTCAATGAGGCTCTTGTCTTCCATGCTGTTGCCGGCATCCTGGATATAGAGGTCACCATCAACGCGTATGTAGCTGTTACGAAGCATCGTAAGAGTCTTGAATGAAGTAGCGGAGGTCATGCCCTGGGTGTAATGCAGGTAGCAGGCATTGACACACTGTTTGTCGTTCTGCGAACTATTGGTTTCTGCCGTCAGCTTGCCAAAGTTCAAGATGGTCTTCACGTTCAGCAAAGTAAACTCAGAAACGCCAGCATTATAGTAATAATTATCTGTGATATTGAGCGTCTCACCATTGAGGATGCCGTAGTTCACGGCATGCTCTAAAGTGCCATTCTTGACGTAGCATTTTCCTTCATTGTAGAAAGTGTAATTGAAATCCCCTGAGGTCTTTGTCTTCAGGGTCATGGTGTTCACGGCCAGTTCACCATAGTTGTATACACTGCGCGTAGAAGGCATGTTGTTGATAGTCACCTTGCCATTTGCATCGTTGAACAGCAGGCTGCCCTCATGATCGCCCATGGCCAGTGTGCCCTGAATATCAATGGTGCCGTCGTTGTAGAGACCCCTGCTGATGCCGTTCAGGCCCAGAGTTAGTGTCTTCCCCTGTGCCAGTGTCAACTTACCACCTTGGAGCACGATGAAATGAGCAGCAGGGCTCAGCGTTACATCGTTGTTCATTGCAATCTCACCGCCATTGCCTACAATGTAGGTAACACCAGCTGATGGATAGCTCTGCAAATTCAACTTGCCCCTGACATAAACCACTGCTTTGTTTAACCGACCTTGGTCAGCGTTGAACTCAAAGTCTTTCGTCACAGTGGTGTTCTCGGGAACCAACCACCAATGCTTGTCTCGTCCGTTGTCGTTTCTTACATCGTTTTTGTCCAGGTCATCACTCAGCGTTTTATAGTCAGAGCCAATATTGGCCAAATCCACGGTATATGCGGTTAACTGACTGGGATTGAGGAAATAGTCGTTGAGCGTCTTCTTGGTCTCACGCTGCTTGATGTAGGCAGAATAGTCTGAGCTGCTCTGCTTGCTGGTGGCATCTTCGTCAAAAGAGAAGGAGCCAGGTTCATAAGTAGGCTCAAAGGGGGTGTCATCACTCGTATTTCCACCGCCTGGGTTGTTATTGCCAGCTTGTGAATAATCACTGATGTATACTCGGCTTGCAATGACATTGTTGCCTAAGAGCATCAGCCCATTGGCAGAAATGTCAGCTGCATCGCTGGCCGACAATTGTATTTCATAAATATGTTTACCTCCTTCGGGTACTGACATCTCAGGAGCTGTAAACGTTCCGTTCCACCCGGCACGAAAATAGATTGTCCAGGTATTGTACCATGTGGCGTCAGTCTTCCTGGTAACTTCGGCACCCAGGTAATTACCTTCTTTCAACAGCGCTCTTGCCTCATCAGATATGGTGACCGTTGCTCCACCTCCGTTGCCGATATTCCAGCTGCCTCCAGGGAAATCTACCGAATTTCCACCGTCACGGGTTGTCCTGGAATTGGACTTGCTGAAATTGCCGGGCATATTCCACCCTCGGGTAGCTCTGCTGCCAGAGGTGTCTTCACCGAAGAAATTAATGCTCAGGGTGCCATCCTCGCCGACGGTGGCGCCTTTCACCACGCGGCGGTTGTCCCTGTCAAAGCAAGCCACGAAGATGTTGGGCTGTGCCAGCTGATAGGAGAACTGCAAAGTGGTGGTCTGGCCCGTCTTTACGTTATCACTGGCAAGCAGTGTGACAGGAGACGTGATGAAGGGGTTCTCCTGATAGATGGCTATGCGGTAGGTTTCGCCGTAGTCACCATTGACTGAGATGTTGGCTGTAGCCGATCCGTAGACAGCCCAGTTGTGATCAGGGTCTACATTGTCCACGGGGAAAGATTTCATGATACGTGCATCATAAGCCTCGGGGTCAAAATAGTCATCCTTACATGCCGTTAATCCCAACGACACGCAAGCCAGCCCGATTAAAAGCCTTGCGTTGATGTTCATAGCTAATATTAATTAATGAGTACTCGAATACGGGTGCAAAGATACAAAAAATTCTGCAACTGCCAAGGCATTTGCAGAATTTTTTTGTAGTTTTAAGCGTAAACTATTCAGAAAGACTCGTTTAGCGCAGTATGACCTTGCGTTTTTGGCCATTGACATAGATAGCTTTTTTCTTTGCGGCATGACGGTTTGTTACCTTGCGGCCTTGCAAATCGTACAGTTCTTCCTGACCGTTGCCAGTGGTGATGCCACGGATGGCAGAAGGATCGCTGACCACGGTGAGCACGCCGTTGACATAGGTGATGTCGTAGTTCTGGGCTTCGGCGCCGCTGACCACGATGTCATATTGTCCGGCGGGGCTGTCGGTGGTGCGCACGCAGCTGACCACGGGCTGCTGGAGCAACACCTCGTTGGTCTCGTGGTTGCGGAATCCCTTGTAGCTCACCTCAAAGGCGGGGCTGGCCTCTCCTTGGTTGACGGTGTATGACTGGGCGGTGATGGTGAGCGGAGCGGGAATCACTGAGAATTCGCCCATTTCGCAAGTCAGTCCCGGGGTGGTGATGGTGCCAGGTGCCACAAGGATGTCGTATGTGCCCACAGGAGTGGTGGTCACCGTAATCTCGGCGCAGCTCAGCTCTGGCTCGCCATTGATGGGAGCGCCTTTCACCTCGTATTTCAGTGAGGCGGCCGAGCGCCCGTATTGGCGGCTGGCAGGCAGTGCCTTGACAACGGGCTTGCCAGTGTAGGCACTGATGGAGAATTTCTGCCACTTCTCGTCGGCCTCATAGTTGGCTACCAGCGCCTCGGGCACGAAGATCACGGCTGTGCTCCTGACAGAACTGGAGCCAACGGGAACCACTCCGTGCTGAGCCAGCAGCACTACATATTTCAGGGCTGAGCATCCTGTGAAGGCATACTCGCCGAGTGTCTTCACCTGCTCAGGCAGACAGATGGTGACGAGCGAAGACGAGTTGCGGAAGGCATTGGCAGGAATCTCCGTCAGCTGGGTGAAGTAGCGCAGCTCTTCCAGGCTCTTCAGTCCCGACTGGTTGCGGAACACTTCGCCCAGCGTGGTCACCTGTGCAGCCTCCTCGAGTGTCAGCTCGCCGTCGCCGTTCATATCCCAGTTGTCCAGGCAGATGGTCTTGGCGCGATTGTCGGCAAAGGTGATGTAGTGCAGCTTGGCGCGTAGCGAGGCAATGGCAGCCAGAATCTCGTCGGGTGTGCTTTGCAGGTTGTCGTAGACGGCCTGCTCCTCGTTCTTCTCAATGTCGCTCTTCTCGCACTGCTCCAGCAGTCCTTTCAGCTCCACGATGCTGGCGTCAATGTCCTTGGCGGCCTGCATGTCTTCCTGGGTGATGAAAGCCCACTGGCACTGCATGCCATTGCTCTGCTTCTTGATGTCCCAATAGATGCCGTTGGTGGGGCTGGCGGCTCCGCTCTGGTGATAGCTGTCCGTGCCCAGGTACTCTCCATCCACGTAGCTGGCATCCGTGGCGGGCACCTGCAGGGTATAGATGTTGTTGTCCACAGAATCCACCTGCCAGTAGGCGCTGGCGCCCATGGAACCGTCGACGAAGCAGGTCTTCACGCCTTCGCCCACCTTGCTGTCAGTGCTGGTGCGGAACAGCACCTTGCCGTCCTTGCCCGTCTGGTTGGAATAGAGGTAGTATTGTCCGTCGGCCATTGACTTGTTGTGCCTCCATTCATAGAGCATGCCCTGGCGCCCTACGACGGCCTGCGTGCCGTAGGCCTCGCCTTTGGTCAGGAACTTGCGGGTGGCCAGATTCATCACATAGCCCTTGGCGCCCTCGCTGATGGGCGAGAACTTGGGTTGGGTATGCGTGCGAACCTCCTTTATCGTACCGAACTCTTTCCATACCTCGGCCTGTTCATACAGCTCCTTGGAGCCCACGGGTACCAGCAGTGTCAGGTCTTTCAGTGTGAGGCGGCGGAACACGTTGTTGCCCAGGCTTATCATGGCGGGATCGGGGCAGTCGATTGCCACCGTCTTCAGCCCTGTGCAGCCATCAAAGGCATTGTCGCCGATGGTGTTGATATATTCTGGCAGATGAATCTCGGTGAGAGCCGAGCAATTCAAGAACACCCGATAGTAGATGCGCTCCAGGCTCTCAGGCAGCTTGATGGAAGTCAGCTTCTTACATCCTTCAAAGCTCTGTCCGTAGAGGGCGGTGAGGCTTGTGAAATACTGCAGCTCGTCGAAGCTGGTCATGGATACACCCTTGAAGAGGGCGGCAATATCGTCGACCATTGAAGCCTCGGCCACGCTGATTTCGCCGTCGGCATCGGTGTCAAAGCTGGAAGTGCAGATTTGCCGCACGTCCTCGTCGGCAAAGTCCATCAGGTTCAGCTTCTTGCGAAGCATGCGCTGGGCGGCTTTCAGCTCCTCGGTGGTGCTTTCTAGGTTGTCCAGCACGGCCTGCTCCGTGTCGCACACGATGTGGCGGCTCACAGCCATATCTATCAGCGCTTGCAGTGTCAGCGCAGCCTGGTAGTTGGCTGTCTTGGCGGCGTCGTAGGTCACGAAGCGCCACTGGCAGTCCAGTTCATGTCCCTCGTAGGGCACATCGCTGTAGACGCCCCATGTGGGCGAAGCGGCGTGGCTCTCGTGGTCGGTCTGCACGCCCCAGCAGTTCCCGGCCTGATAGTTGTCATAGCCCTGTGGGATGCTGATGGTATAAGTGTTGTCGGCCACACTGCTGACGGCCCAATGAGCTCGCTCATCCAGGTTACCGTCGACGAAGGCAGCCTGGACGCCCTGGCCCACGTTGCCGTCGTTGTTTGTGCGGAACAGATAGTGACGGTCGTTGCCCGTGTCGTTGGAATAGAGGGTGTAGGTACCCTCGGGCATTGAGGCCGAATGGCGCAGGGTGAAGCGCATGGGGTTCTGCGAGCCTACGATGGCCTGTGTGCCCCAAGCCTCGCCTTTGGTCAGATAGCGCCCTGAGCCTACATGGTAAAGGTACACCTGCTGGCCTTCCGTCAGCGGGGCAAACTCACCGTGCGACAGGTCGCGCGTCTCCTTGATGGTTCCGAACTTGCTCCACTGCTCATCAGCGGCGAAGAAGGCTCGTGTGCCCTGCATCACGTGCAGTGTGGCGCCCTGCAGGTCAATGTTGCTGAAGAGCTGGCTGCCCATGCTGATGGCCTGGGGCTGTATGGTCCTGATGGTGAAGCTGACCAGTGCCGTGCAGCTGGCAAAAGCCTCGTCGCCCAGCTGTCTGATACCATTGGGCAGCGTCATCTCTGACAGCTTGTTGCAGCCGTCAAACGCTCTGGCTCCTATGGTGCGCAGGTTCTGTGGCAGGGTGATGGCGCTAATGGCAGTACAACCCATGAAGGCCTCCTCGCCGATGGTGTTCAGCCGTTCGGGCAGGGTGGGGGGCTGCAGCTTTGTGCAGTCCTTGAAGGCGCGACTACCGATGGCCTGCAGTTGGCGGGGCAGTTTCACGCTGGTCAGCTGTTTGCAGCCCATGAAAGCCTCGTCGTCCAATGTGGTCAGGGCCGTGAAATAGTGCAGCTCAGTGAAGTTCTTGATGCTCGAGCCCTTCAGCACCGTGCCCAGGGTGGACACCTGAGCGGCCTCGCCGTAGGTCAACCGGCCGTCGCCGTCGGCATCCCATGCATCTGTGCAGAGCCGCCTGGCCGTGGCGTCGCTGAAGTCCATGGTCTTGTCAGCGTAGTTCTCCGGCTCAATGCCGATGATGATTTCGCGGTATTGGTTATATCCGTCGCTGCTGCCGCCTATGCCCTGCTGGCCGGGCGTCAGGTTGCTCAGGTAGTAATAGCCGTCGCTCTGTCCGCCCCAGCCCCAGTTGATATGGAAGCGCCGCTGCCCGTCATAGCCGTCGCAGACGAAGGCATGGCCGGCCTCGCTGTTGGCACCGCTTATGTAGACGGGGCGCCCTTCGGCCAGGTCGTTGTAAACCAGTGCATCCCATTCCTCGTCGCTGCTGGCATTGCCCACATAGCGCAGGTACTGGTTGCCCCTGAATCCGAAGTAGTTGACCAGTGAGTTGTAGACATCGGCCGACTGAGCTCCACTGGCTCCACTGGTGTAGTCCATCTTCACGCCCACGCCGCAATAGTGCATTAGGTCGGCCACGGCCTTGCGCTGCACGTCAGTGGCGCTGCCATAGTTGTCCTTCATGTTGTCCCAGTCTATGTGCGAGCCTTCGGGTATGCCCTGCACGTGCAGATGGCCATAGGTGGCATGCTCCGTCCAGGTGTCGTAGGCAGGCATGGCGGCCTGTGTCTCGGTCACCATCTTCGAACGCTGGTAGTACAGAATCTGTGCGTAGGCCGTGGCCACGCAGCCCGTCACTGACCGTTTCTGGTCGAAGTAGATGGGGCAGGCATCGTTGTAGGGTGAGCCCTGGTTCCAGGTGCAAGTCATCAGTTGTGGCACCACAGGGTGTGTGGGCACTCGGTGTATGGTTTGCTGTGCATCCTGTTCGCCCAGAGCTTCTATCTGGCGGGTGTAGTCGTCCAGCAGCTCCTGCATGGCAGGGGGCAGCTGGTCGTAGTCGAAGGCACCCTTGTCGCAGTAGCCCAGCACGGTTTCAGGTGAAGCATCGTCGCCGGCCACGATGACAAAGCCCTCATGCTGTCCGCGGTCGAACACATAGTAGGGATTGGCCTCGCCGGCAGAAGCACTTCTGCGCATCTTGGCCGGAGCGGTGGGGACCAGTTGGCGCCAGTCGCCGCGCTGCTGCATGAAAAGGACTGCCTGCTGGCGGGCTTGCTCGCGGCTAATGGGTTTGGCACTGACCATGCTGGTCCCTGCCATGAGCAGTACGCCGATGATTATGGCCTGCTGCATCAGGTGTGAGAATCGTTGACTTGTTTTCATAGCTCGTAGGTTTTCATTTGTCAGTAGTAATCAAACGCCCCGCATCTTGTGGGAAGGTGCGGGGCAGGATTTTCGTAGATCGCGTGT
Organism: uncultured Prevotellaceae bacterium; assembly: GCA_946541275.1. Lineage (GTDB taxonomy): Bacteria > Bacteroidota > Bacteroidia > Bacteroidales > Bacteroidaceae > Prevotella. The sequence goes on along the minus strand of CAMNJH010000068.1, from coordinate 1,506 downwards.
TCGTTTATTTACGCAGGCCGAGAGCCTTCACAATGGCGCGGTAGCGTTCAATATCGTTCACGTAGAGGTATTTCAGCAGCTTGCGACGACGGCCTACCATCTTGGTCAGTGCACGAGCGGTGCCAAAGTCCTTGTGGTTCTTCTTCAGGTGCTCCGTCAGGTGCTTGATGCGATAGGTGAACAGGGCAATCTGGCTCTCAGCCGAACCCGTGTCGGTGGCTGACTGTCCGTACTGCTCGAAAATCTCTTTTTTCTTAGCTTGATCTAAGTACATAGTGTTTGAAAATGATTAAATAGTTTTGTGCTCATAACATCCTTCCTCCGCTGGCAGCCTTTAATCGGGAGCGGCTTCACGGCGTCGAATGCTCCGGTTTCTCCGAAAAGCGGGTGCAAAGGTACTGCTTTTTCTTCATTTGACCAAGGATTTTCCCGTTTTTTTGCTTTTGCAGGGGGAAAATGGGGCTTTTCTTCCCGAATGTGACCTTTTCCTATCCCTCTCTTCCCGCTAAATGGGTGATAGTCATCAACTTCCTTCTAGGGATGCCCGCCGTGTTGTAACTTTGCACTGGCAAACGGGGAGAAGGCGCCCTCCGCCGCTGGCCCAGTAACCATATAAAAAGAACAAGACAATGACAAAGAAAGAAATGCGAGACGACATGAACTCATTTACTGAGACATGTAAACTGATGAACACCATGGCCAATATCTGCCGCAACTGGCTGCAGGGTGAGCAGGCCATGCCTACAGAGATGCTGCGTGTGGAGGGCGGATGTATGAGGAGTGTGCGGCTGGCACGCTTGGTTCCCATCACTCACGAGGTGACAGCCCAGAGCGCCCTGCAACTGGTGGTGATGCCCGCCGCCTTCGACGACCCCGTGCACAGCGGCTTTGCTCATCAGCGGTGGCAGTTGCTGGTGTACAGCTGGCTGGACCAGAAGACCATGCAGTCGCTACTGCTCCATCTGGGTAGCCGGCTGGACTGCCGCATGCTCAGTTTTTTCAGAGTGACCCCTTCTTCATGTATCAAACTGAAGCTATGAGAACCATTCGTGAAATCATTGTGCACTGCACGGCCACGCCCGAGGGCCGGGCGCACACCGTGGCCGACGTGGACCGCTGGCACCGCAGCCGTGGCTTCAGCGGCATAGGCTATCACTATCTGATTCTGCTCGATGGCACCATCAGCCAGGGCCGCCCGCTCAGCAGGGTGGGGGCTCACTGTACGGGGCACAATGCCCACTCCGTGGGTGTGTGCTATGTGGGCGGACTGGACAGCCACATGCAGCCCAAGGACACCCGCACGCCCCAGCAGAAAGCAGCACTGCGCACGCTGGTAGCCGAGCTGCAGCGGCGCTTCCCAGGTGCACAGGTCTATGGGCACCGCGACTTTGCCGCCAAAGCATGCCCCTGCTTTGATGTGCACCGCGACTTGTAACTTGAAAATATGTAGGTGGAGAGTTGGACGACTCGGATTCGAACCGGGAATGACAGAACCAAAACCTGTAG
>CAMNJH010000067.1 GCA_946541275.1 uncultured Prevotellaceae bacterium | reverse complement strand
TTTAGGTCGAAATGCGTTAATCTTCCAAAATCGCTTCACTTTTACAAGTTTTTTTCGTAACTTTGCGCTTTGCAGGCGCGAAGTTATGGTGTCTTGGCAAAAAAAGAATCAAATTCTTTTGTTTTGCTCTCGACTTTTTGTAACTTTGCAGGCATGAAACGTTTCCTTCCATTTGTAAGTGTCATCCTGATGATGGTTGGGATGCCAAATCGGGTAGATGCCCAGAGTGAACTCTATCCCCGCCATTTCAATCTGCATCAGGTGGAGTTGCTTGATGGCCCCATGAAAGTGGCTATGTACAAGAACATTGAAGAGCTGTTACAGTATGACACCGACAGGTTGCTGACGCCTTTCGTGCGGCAGGCTGGTCTGGCATCGACAACCGACTCCAAGTCGCCTTACCATCAGTGGCTGACCAAACACCCCAATTTTCGCAACTGGGGAGGTGACTCATTCGACCTGAGCGGCCATGTGGGTGGTCATTACCTGTCGGCCTTGGCGCTGGCCTATGCCGCCTGCCATGATGTGCAGTTGAGGCAACAGCTGAAGACGAGACTGGACTACATGCTGCAAGTGTTGAAGGACTGCCAGGACCAATACGACCAGAACACGGAGGGTCTCTATGGCTATATCGGCGGCCAGCCCATCATGCAGTCGTGGAAAGACCTGTTCAGCGGCAACACTGCAACCATTCGCGGCAACTGGGGATGGGTGCCTTTCTATGTGCAACACAAAGTCCTGGCCGGACTGCGCGATGCCTATCTCTATGGAGGTAGCGACGTGGCTAAGGAGTTGTTCCGCAAGCTAGCCGACTGGAGCGTGAACCTGGTGAGCCGCGTTTCAGACAGCGACTTCCAGGGATTCCTGGATTGCGAGCATGGCGGAATGAACGAGTCAATGCTCGATGCCTACCAGCTGTTTGGTGAGCAGAAGTATCTGAACGCTGCCAGGAAATATACCCACCGCACCATGCTCAATGGCATGCAGACACTGAACACCACGTTCTTGGACGGTAGGCATGCCAACACTCAGGTGCCCAAATACATAGGAATTGAGCGCATAGGCGAGGCAGACATGGCAGCTTCAGGCTCCAAGCAGTCCACCTACCTGAAGGCTGCACGGAATTTCTGGCAGGATGTGGCCCAGAACCGCACCGTCTGTATCGGGGGCAATTCCGTGAACGAGCATTTCCTGTCAGTGGCCAACTCCAACCGCTATATTGACCAGCTGGACGGTCCGGAAAGCTGCAACTCAAATAACATGCTGAAGCTCTCGGAGATGCTGGCAGACCAGTGTGTTGCCGACGACCCGCAGGCCGCTGCCCGCTATGTCGATTTCTACGAGCAGACCATGTGGAATCATATTCTGTCCACACAGGACCCGACGACGGGCGGCTATGTCTATTTTACCACGCTCAGGCCCCAGGGCTATCGCATCTATTCGCAAGTCAACCAGGGCATGTGGTGCTGCGTGGGTACGGGCATGGAGAACCACTCCAAATATGGCCATTTTATCTATACCCACGATGGAGACAAGACGCTCTATGTCAACCTGTTCACTCCCTCGCGTCTGGTCAGCGATGATTTCTGTGTTACCCAGCAGACCCTCTTCCCCGCCATCAATCCGGTGGCTTCGAATATACCCAATTCTAACACCGTTACCACTGAGATTACGGTGGAGAAGGCTGGCACCTATGCCATTGCTGTGCGCCATCCCTCATGGGCTGGCAGTGATTATGCGGTGATGGTCAATGGAGCAGCTGTGAACCAGGCCGTGACTAAAGGCGAGGCCAGCTACGTTAGCATCAGCCGTACCTGGAAGGCGGGCGACAGAATAGTAGTCTGGCTGCCCATGGAGCTGCGCTATGAGGAGTGCCCCAACTATACTGACTACATTGCCTTTAAGTTCGGCCCCATCCTGCTGGGTGCCGCTACAACCGCCCTGGCCGAAGGTGATGTCAGCGGGCTACCATTCGAACAGCTGCGCAATGAGTATGGTGGTGAGGGACGCATGGATCATGCTCCGGGTTCCAGGGCATCGTCAAAGAATCTCAACTCGGCCCCCCTGCTCATTGGCGAGCGGGCCGACGTGCTCAGTCGCATAGAGCGCCAGGTGGGCACTGACCTGCGCTTCACCATCGACGTCTCACGTCCCGGCGTGGCTTCCTATTCATGGAAGCAGCTGACGCTGCAGCCTTTCTACCAGATTCACCATCAGCGCTATATGTGCTATTGGTACCAGCAGACGGAGGAGGCCTATCGCAACAGCACGATGGCGCAGACCGAGGCTGAGCTGGAGGCTCTGCAGGAGCGGACGCTCGACTTTGTGGCGCCTGGCGAGCAGCAGAGCGAGGCTGGGCACGAGTCGAGCCACTCGGCCGACAGCAGCACGGGCGAATACAACACCGAGCACTATCGGGATGCCCGCGCAGGTGGATTTATCCAGTACACATTATTTAATAATAGTGGAATAGAGGAGAATCTGAGTATCATGCTCAGGTTTACCGTTGCCGACAAGGGGCGCAGCGCTGTGCTGACCGTCGACGGACAGAATTTAGCCGACATCACCATCCCCGCAACTGTGAAGAAGGCCGACGGCAATGGCTTCTACAATGTGGAATATCCCATTCCTGCTGACTTGGCCAGGGGGAAGAAACAGTTTGTGGTCAGGCTCACGGCCTCGGCCAGCACGCTCTGCCCTGGGCTCTACTATGTGCGTCTGCTGAAGGACTACAACAATCATGCCTATCATTTCCGGGCTACCGACTGGACCACGGGCGACCCCAATCGAGTATCGGCTCAGCGAATCACCTACGACGAGCAGCAGAACATTATCCATGTGCAGGCTTCGGGCCAGAATAATGTGTGCTTGATGATGCAGCATGAGAATTGTAACTACACCATTGACCGCCAGCAGCAGTTCCTTGTGGTGCGCGGCACCAATCTGCGCACGGGCTCGACCGACAGTTACCTGTGGTGGCTGAACGGAACAAACCACGGGTCGCAAGTGGCTCCCGTGCAGACGCGAACGCTCACCGTGGGTGGCAAGCAGCAACAATTGGTGGTATGGAACATGACCACCAGCGGGCTCTATGAGAATTTCCAGGAGCAGCGCCCTGACATCTGCATGGGACCCACCATCTTCGGCCTCACATCCTCTACGGGGCGCTCGGATATCTATGATATTAACTTCGTGGCCAGTGTTGATGACTATGCCGACATGGCCACTGCTGTTGATAAAATCACCTCCCAGCCATCAGCATACGCAGGGGAACGGTTTGACTTGGGCGGACGGCGGGCTGCCGTTAGTCCCCTGCGGGGCATCGTGGTGGAGCAGGGCAGGGGAGTCGTCTTGCACTAGTGGCTGGTGTAGGCTGACTTGAAAGGAAAAAAGTATTCTGATAGAAGAAAACAATATGAATATGTATAAGAAGATTCTGGTATGGGCGTTGTGCGTGCTCCTGGCTGTGCCAGCACTGCCACAGACCATTTTCGTGCATCCCTGGCAGGGAAAGCGTGTGGCCTATCTGGGCGACAGCATCACTGACCCGCGCAACAATGGGTCGAAGAAGAAGTTCTGGATGTTCCTTCAGGAATGGCTCCAGATAACCCCCTATGTCTATGGCATCAGCGGGCGGCAGTGGAACGACGTGCCCCGTCAGGCCGACCAGTGCTATGCTGAACATGGTGACTCCGTGGATGCCATCATCATCTTCATTGGCACCAACGACTACAATGCTGGCGTGCCCCTGGGCCAGTGGTATGATGAGCGCCAGGAGGAGGTCATGGCCGGTATTCATGAGCCGAAGCACATGGTGAAGCGCATGCGTCGCACTCCGCTGATGACTACTGATACCTATCGTGGACGCATCAACATTGCCCTGGACCATGTGAAGCGCCTCTATCCCACCAAGCAGGTGGTGGTGCTGACGCCTATTCACCGCTCAGGCTTCTACGCCAATAATAGCAATTGGCAGCCCACGGAAGAGTACCAGAACGGCTGCGGTGAATACGTGTCGGCCTATGTGCAGGCGTCACGCGAGGCTGCTGATGTATGGGCCGTGCCCGTGCTCGACTGGGGAGCCACTAGCGGGCTCTTCCCCCTGCTGGATGAGCACGTGCAGTACTTCCATAATGGCGAGAACGATCGTCTGCATCCCAATGATAAAGGCCATGAGCGCATGGCTCGCACGCTGATGTACCAGCTGCTGGCCCTGCCATGCACCTTCGATTGAGGCAGGCAGAAAAGAGAAGATACTTTATTTCAAAAAAAGACAAGATAACATATATGCAAGCAATCATTCTGGCGGCAGGCATGGGCCGACGACTGGCTGAGCTGACACGCGACAACACGAAGTGCATGGTAGAGGTGAATGGCGTTAGCCTGATTGACCGGCTCCTAGGTCAGCTGGCCCGGCAGCAGCTCAGCCGCGTCGTCATCGTCATCGGATACAAGGGAAAAGAGCTGAAGGACTATCTGGGGCACCGATATGACGACCGCCTGAAGATAGAATTCGTTGAGAATCCCGTCTATGACCGCACGAACAACATCTATTCGCTGGCTCTGGCCAAGGAACAGTTGCAGGCCGACGATACGCTGCTGCTGGAGAGTGACCTGGTGTTCAGTGACCGCCTCATTCCCATGATTCTGGAAGACCCACGGCCAAACCTGGCCCTGGTGGCAAAGTATGAAAGCTGGATGGATGGCACCATGGTGTGCATTGACGATGAGTACAACATCGTGAACTTCATCTCGAAGGATGTTTTCAGCTACCGCGACATTGACACCTACTACAAGACCGTGAACGTCTATAAGTTCAGCCAGTCGTTTTCGCGTGAGAAATACGTGCCTTTCCTCGATGCCTATACCAGGGCGGTGGGCAATAATGAGTACTATGAGAATGTGTTGCGGCTCATCTCCCTGCTCAATTCACACGACCTCAAGGCCCTGCCCATAGGACAGGAGAAGTGGTACGAGATAGACGACAAACAGGACCTGGACATTGCCGAGGCCTTGTTTGCCGATGAGAAGGACATCCTGCGCAAATACTATGGCCGCTATGGCGGTTTCTGGCGCTTCCCTCAGATGTTGGACTATTGCTATCTGGTGAATCCTTTCTTCCCCAGCCAGCGCATGGTCGACGAGATGCAGGCTAACTTCCCCACGCTGCTCACCGAGTATCCCTCGGGCATGAAGGTCAATACGCTCATAGCCAGCAAGAGCTTCGGGGTGAGTGAACCCTACGTGGTGCCGGGCAATGGCGCTGCCGAGCTGATAAAAGTGCTGATGGAGAATACAAAGGGCAAGACGGGCTTCGTGCGTCCAACGTTTGAGGAGTATCCCAACCGCTATGATGCTGACTGTCAGGTGACCTTTATACCGCAAGACAAGGACTATCGCTATAGTGCTGATGACCTGATGGCTTTTTTTGCTGATAAGGACATCAGTCAGCTCATGCTCATCAATCCTGATAACCCCTCGGGCAATTTCATACAGAAGAGCGATGTGCTGCGCCTGGCCTCCTGGTGCGACGAGCGTGGCATCAGGCTAGTGGTTGACGAGAGCTTCGTGGACTTCAGCCACAATTATGCATCTAACTCCCTGCTGTCGGATGCCATCCTGGAGGCACACCCCCGAATGGTGGTGATGAAGAGCATTTCCAAGAGCTTTGGCGTGCCTGGGCTCAGGCTGGGCATCATGGCCTCGGCCAGCAAGGAGCTGATTGCACTGGCAAAGAAGGAAGTGTCCATCTGGAACCTGAACTCCTTTGCCGAATATTTTATGCAGATTTACAATAAGCACGAGCAGGACTACCTGAAAGCCTGTGAGAAGTTTGTGCGTGAGCGCGATGACTTCGAGCATCAGTTGCGCACCATTCCCTTCCTGCGCGTCATGCCTTCAGAGGCCAATTACTTCCTCTGCGAAGTGCTTCCCCCATATTCCGCCAGTGCTATCGTGGTCTACATGCTGAAGCATCACAATATCCTGACGCGGGACTGCAGCCGGAAGCCTGGTCTCGACACCGCGTGCCAGTATATGCGCATTGCTGTTCGCAGCCATGAGGACAATGCCCGGCTGGTGAAGGCAATGAAACAAATGGAGCAAGATGTTCATGGAAAATAGCGTATTGGTCATCCAGCAGGAGCAGATTGAGAAACTCCACATCCAACCTGCTCAATGCATAGAGTGGGTTCGACAGGCTTTCCTGCAGAAAGACGAGGCACAGATGCCCGCCAAGCTGAGCGTCCATCCGCAGGGTGAGGATTTCATCACCACGATGCCTTGCCTGCTGCCCGAGTCTGATGGCAGGAAGTACTTTGGCATTAAGGTGGTGAGCCGTATTAATGGCCAGACGCCAGTCTTGCAGAGCCTGGTTAACTTGTTTGATGCCCGAACAGGCCATCTGCTGGCAGTTATTGATGCCGATTGGATCACTGCCATGCGCACGGGCGCCGTGGCCGCCTTGGCAGCTCGTTTGTTCCAGCGTCAGGGTGTCAGTACTTATTCCATGATGGGCCTGGGAAATGTGGCCAGGGCCGTTGCCTTATGTCTGATTGAGGACAACATAGACCGTCCCATCACCATCAGGCTGTTGCGTTATAAGGACCAGGCTGAGAAGTTTGTGGAGCGTTTCAGCCACTATTCGAATGTAACCTTTGAGATAATTGACGATAGGCATGTCTTCGTGGCAGAAGCTGAAGTGCTGGTTTCTTGTGTGACTTTGGCGAAAGAGCTTTTGTTTCCTGATGATAGCTGGTTCCCGGAGGGCATGACGCTCATACCTGTCCACATGAGGGGCTTCCAGAACTGCGACCTCTTCTTCGATAAAGTGTTTGGTGATGAGACGGAGCAGTTGAGGGGCTTCAGGTATTTTGAGCAGTTCCGCCAGTATGACGAGCTGCACCATGTGTTGATGGGGAAGAACCCGGGGCGCACCAGTCCTCGTGAGCGCATCATCAGCTATAACTATGGCATAGCGTTGCATGATGTGTTCTTTGCCTCAAGAATCTTTGAGCTGCTTCAGCATCATGGCGCTGACTGCACATTTGAGCTGACTAAGCAGAAACAGAAAGTCTGGGTATGATGATTTGACAAAGAGATGATAGACATAGCCGATATACAAGAGACGACAATTGACGGTTATCGTGTGGAGCGAAGCCTGCGGCAGCTGCAGATGCTGGAGCTGGACTTGCTGAAGGAGCTGTTAAGGGTTTGCAACAAGCACCATCTTCGCGTGTTTGCCGACAGCGGAACGCTGCTGGGCGCCGTCAGACATCAGGGCTTTATTCCCTGGGATGACGACATTGACGTAGCTATGCCCCGGCCTGACTATGACCGTCTGGCCGAGCTTGCCCCTCAGGAATTCGCCCACCCCTACTTCCTGCAGAACACCTATACGGACCCGTTGCACGTCAGGGGCCATGCTCAGTTCAGGAATAGTGAAACTACCGCCATCTTGCAGACAGAGATACATTTGAACATCAACCAGGGGGTGTTTATTGACATCTTTCCCCTTGACGGAGTCCCCGATGATGAGGCCCGGCAGGAAAAAGACAAGGCGGCTATGGCCAATCTACTTCAGGTGATGCGCTATAACCGCCCGTTCCGGCTGCCCGTGACCTGGAATCCGGTGAAAATGCTCAGATTTGTCAGAGGGCGGCAGCAGGCACTCCAGTTCCTCAGACAGCGGGGATGGGATAACAAGGACTGCTTCAAAGCGTTTGAGGATATCCTGAGAAATACCGACTACGAATCAGCGCATCGGGTGAGCACGCTGGGCTTCTGGTATCGCCGCTTCAAGGACCACAGCATCTATGACGGAGTGGTCATGCTGAAGTTTGAAGATATTGAGATACCTGCACCAGTGGGCTATGATGCATTGCTGCGCATCTTCTTTGGCGATAATTATATGACACCCATTCATGAGTCTGCCTATCACACCGGATTGATTTATGATGTGGCACAGCCTTATACCGTTGTGTTGGAGCGGCTCCGCAAGGAGCACACATGGTGGAAGGACTTCGTGGGTGAGATAAAGAAGCGCATTTGAACAGATCATGCCATGGGCGAGACAAGCTTGAAGGAGAAAACCTCACGGGGGCTGTTCTGGGGCTCCATCAACAACGGGTTGACGCAAGTGCTGAACCTGGTGTTTGGCATCTTCCTGGCCCGACGGCTGTCGAAGGCTGACTATGGCATCCTGGCCATCATCTCTGTCTTCACGCTGGTGGCCGGATGCATTCAGGCAGCCGGTTTCTCGCAGGCACTGGCCAACATGAAGAAGCCTACCCACCGGGAATACAATGCCGTGTTCTGGTTTAATGTCCTGGCGGGCATCACCCTGTATGCCGTGCTTTTCTTCTGTGCACCCCTCATAGCCTCGTTCTTCCACGAGCCTCTGCTGGTAGATGTGTCGCGCTTCACCTTCCTTGCCTTCCTCATCTCGGCCTTCGGCATCATTCCCAATGCCTACCTGTGGATCAACCTGCGCATCCGCGAGCTCGCCATAGCCAATTTCTGTGCCCTTGTCATCTCAGGTCTGACGGGCATTTGGATGGCCTATCACGGCTATGCCTACTGGAGCCTTGCCACACAGCAGGTGATGTACATTCTGGTGGCAAACATCGTAAAGTACTACTTCACCCGTTGGTGTCCCACGCTGCCCGTTGACTTCCGCCCCATCCGTGACATGTTCCGGTTTGCCGTGAAGGTGCTTGTCACCAACATCCTTACCACGGTGAACCAGAATGTGCTGACGTTTATCTTTGGTCGCCTGTTTCCCATTCGCACCGTTGGCACCTACAGCCAGGCCAATAAATGGAACACGATGGGGCACATGTTTATTTCGGGCACAGTGAACCAGGTGGCGCAACCTGTCCTGGCAGCAGTCGCCGATGATGATGAGCGCGGCTTACGGGTGTTCCGCAAGATGATGCGCTTCACGGCTTTCCTGTCGTTTCCCATCATGCTGGGACTGGCCATGGTGGCCTATGAATTCATTATCCTGGCCATCACCGACGAGTGGGCTGCCTGTGTGCCTTTGCTGCGCATCCTGTGTGTGGGCGGAGCCTTCCTGCCTTTTTATATTCTGTTCCAGAATATAGCCATCAGCCACGGGCGCTCAGATGTCTATCTGTGGTGCTCGGTCATCCAGATAGTATTGCAGTTGGCCATTATCCTGGTCTTCTATCGCTGGGGCATCACGGTGATGGTCATGGCCTACAGCATCAGCAATGTGCTTTTCCTGCTGGTATGGCACCTCTTCACTCGACAGCTCAGCGGTCTCAGCCTTATCCAGCTGATGAAAGATGTGGGGCCGTTCTTCCTCATAGCGGCCACCGTCATGGCGGGCACCTATCTGCTCACACGGTCCATCACTGCCCTGTGGCTGTTGCTGTTAGTGCGCATCCTGGTGGCAGGGACTGCCTATCTGCTGGCCCTGAAACTGCTCCATGCTGAAATACTGAACGAGTGCATGCAGTATGCCCGGGGGCTTGTTAAAAAGAAGAAGTAATACATTATGAATATGGATAAACTACTGACCCTTATCATCCCTACATACAATATGGAGCGCTATCTCAGCACCTGTCTTGACTCGCTGCTTGTGGGCGAGCAGCAGGCGCAGCTGGAAGTGCTGGTGGTGAACGACGGAAGCAAGGACAGTTCGTCGGCCATTGCCCATGAATACATGGAGCGCCATCCCGAGACCTTCCGGGTGATTGACAAGGAAAATGGCAACTACGGCTCGTGCATCAATCGTGGCCTGAAGGAGATGACGGGCAAGTTCGTGAAAGTCCTGGATGCCGATGACCATTTTAATACCGACGAGTTGCGCAAGCTGCTGCAGAAACTGGCTACCGTCGATAGTGATTTACTGCTGACCGACAACACCATCTTCGGCGACAACGACATCAGCAAGAAATACTATGGCTTCCCCTTTACGCCCGAAGTGGAGATGGCTTTCACCGACATTTGCGGAAAGGACGAGTTCAAGGGTTGCATACAGATGCATCACGTGACTTACAACAGGCGAATCTTCGAAGGCTTCAGCTATCATCAGACGGAGGGCATTTCCTATACCGACATGGAATGGATTTTCCTGCCCATGTCGCGTGTTGCCACCGTCACCTATCTTCCTTTGCCCCTTTACTGCTATCTGGTGGGGCGGGAGGGCCAGACCGTGGCTCCACAGCAGATGAAGCGTAGTGCTGAGCATCAGGCCATTCTGGTAAACGATTTGCTGACTCACTATGAGCAGGCCGACAAGTCCAAGCCAGCCATTTGTGACTACCTGAACTTCCGCCTGGCCCGTCAGGTGAAGTATCTCTACCGCATTTATCTGGCAGAGTTCCCTGGAATGGATTGTGACAAGCTGGTGCAGATTGACCAGCGCTTGCAGCAGGTGCATCCAGCACTATACGAGGAAGTGGGCCGCCGCACCATGGGCCCCTTCATTCGCATCCACTACGTCCGATATTGGCGCAGACACGGCTACGCTGCCCAGCCCAAATATTTCTATACCCTGTTCAACGCTTACAACAAGACGTTGAACTTTACGAAGAAGCTGTTGGGCATTTACAACGTGTAGCAGCGGCGCACCAAGGGCTCGATGACCTGTGGCACCAGCCCCCTGATGATTTGGCTTGCGGAACATAGTTGCCTGATTTGTGTGCTGCTAATGTCAAGCAGCTCGGTTTTGACAATGGTGACGTTGGGGGGCAGCGTTGAAAGGTCCGTCTGGCTGCCGCGCCGCGGATAGACCACCATCTCATGTTCTCTCAGAATATCGTCGGCCCTGTACCAGCGTTGGAAGTTGGCCCAGTTGTCACCGCCTACCAGCAGCACGAAGGTGAACTGCGGATAGTCGGCCTTCAGGTGTTGCAGTGTATTCCATGTGTAACTGGGCTTTGGTAGGTGCAACTCGTAGTTGCAGGCGACGATGTGCTCTTCGCCTCGCAGGGCCAGCCGTGCCAGCTGATAGCGCAGCTGGTCATCCAGCAAGTCGGTATTTCCCTGTTTCAGAGGGTTTTGTGGTGAAACCATCAGCCACACCTGTTCCAACCGCGCCAGCTGGCACAGCTGCCGCGCCAGGAGGATATGCCCTACGTGGATGGGGTTGAACGAACCGCCGAAGATGCCTATCCTGCCCGATGGTGGAAGGGGCCTATTCTTCGGCATTCACGAAATTCTCTACCAGTGACAGCGTCTCTTGCTGGGCCGTGGCCAAATCGTCGTTGACAACGATGACGTCAAACTGGGGGGCGAAGGTCAGCTCATAGGATGCCTTGGCCAGACGCGTCTCGATGGCCTCGGGTGTGTCGGTGGCCCGCTTTATCAGTCGTCGGCGCAGTTCGTCGATGGACGGCGGCTGAATGAATACGCTCAGTGCCTGCTGGCCGTAGTGCTGCTTGATGTTGATGCCGCCTTTCACGTCGACGTCGAACACTACGTTCTGCCCAGCCTCCAGCTGGCGCTCCACCTGAGCCTTCAGCGTGCCGTAGAAGCGGTCTTCATACACCTCCTCGTACTCCAGGAATTCGTCGTTCTCTATCTTCTGGCGGAATTCCTCGGGACTCAGGAAGAAATATTCCACGCCGTTCTGCTCAGTACCGCGAGGCGGGCGCGAAGTGCACGAGATGGAGAAGTACAGCTTCAGCTCGGGGTGATTGCCCATCAGCCAGTTCACGATGGTTGACTTTCCGCTGCCCGAAGGGGCAGAGAAGATAATCAGGTGTCCTCTTTTCATCTTTGAAAGATTACTGTGTTGAATATTATTACGTTAATTATAGGGGGGAGTGGTAAGAGGGGAGAGGTAAGAGGATAGTTCCTCAGCTTCATTTTTCATGTTTTTATCCGGGCGTGCTAGCTATTCTCTCACCTCTTACCTCTCACCTCTCCCCTCTAAAAAACTCTCCCCTCTTAATTAGTCTACCGTCAGAGTGCATTCAGCACTTGCTCCTTGATTTGCTCCAGCTCATCTTTCATCTGCACCACGATGTTCTGCATCTCGGCCTGGTTCGATTTTGACCCGGTGGTGTTGATTTCGCGTCCCATCTCCTGGGCAATGAAACCCAGCTTCTTGCCCTGCCCGTGGCCGTTGGCCATGGTCTCGCGGAAGTAGCGCAGGTGGTTGGTCAGTCGCTGCTTCTCCTCGCTGATGTCGAGCTTCTCAATATAATAAATGAGCTCCTGCTCCAGTCGGTTCTTGTCGTACTCTACGCCGGGAATCTGCTGCAGCCCGTCAATGATGCGCTGGCGGATTTTCTCCACACGGCTCTTCTCCCAAGGTTCAATCTGGGCCAGGAGCCGCTCTATGTTATCAATCTTCTCAGTGAATTTCTTTTCCAGGGCGGCTCCTTCCTGCTGACGGAATTCCACCAGCGCGTCGATGGCGCCAACAGTGGCCTGCCGCGCAGCCTGCCATTCCTCGTCGGTCAGCACCTCGGTGTCGGTCTTTGTCAGCACGTCGGGCATGCGGGTCAGCGTGTAGAGCCAGTCTTCGGGCTCGGGAATACCAACGCGGCTGGCCACCTGCTTCAGCTGCTGGTAGTAGTTCTCCACCAGGGCGGCATTCACGGGGGTGGGGTCCACGCCGGTGTCTTTTTCTATCCACAGGGCGAAGTCAACCTTGCCACGCTCCAGCTTGGTGGCGATCATCTGTCGGATTTCCATCTCTTTCTCCCTGTAGAGAGGGGCGATGCGCGTCATCAAGTCCAGCTGCTTGGAGTTGAGCGATTTGATTTCTGCGTTAATCTTCTTGTCTTTGAAGGCCACTACACATTTGCCGTAGCCTGTCATGGATTGTATCATGCTTGTTCAGTTTGATTGAAGGATTTCCTCTTGCTATTTCTGGTTGCCGAAGGCATTGTACGACACGTTTTCGGGCTTCCACTTGTCTTTGGGCGTGGGTTGCTCGTCAGGATAGCCTATGATGACAGTGCACAGCGGTATGATATGCTCAGGCATGCCCAGAACCTGCTGCGTGTGCTTGTAGCGGTCCTCCATGGGGTAGGCGCCTGTCCACACGGCTCCCAGTCCCAGTGCGTTGGCTGCCAGCAGCAGGTTCTCAGTAGCGGCGCTGGTATCCTGAATCCAGTACTCCTGGCCTTTGCCTTCGAGGGCCTTCTGCATGTTGCCACACACCACGATGGCCAGAGGAGCATTGCGTAGCATGTCGCCACGGCGGCCCTCGCCGGCCAGGCGGTTGAGCACTTCCTTGTCGGTCACCACCACAAAGTGCCAAGGCTGGCGGTTCACGGCAGTGGGAGCGGCCATGGCAGCGCGCAGCATCGTCTCTATCTTAGCGTCCTCAACGGGCTGCTGCTTGTATTTGCGTATGGAAGTACGTGTCATGATGTTCTCGATGGCACTCTGCTGGCAGCACTCCTTCTTCTCCGTTTGGGCAGTGGCACTGCTGGTTCCGAGCAGGAGTGTCAGTACCAGTGTGAAAAGCATTTTTTTCATTGTTTTCTTTTAATTAGTTCTTACTCCGCGCAAAGGTACGAAAAAGTGGAGAAAATACAAAACAAAACAAGAAAAAACTCATTTTATTTCTTTTCATAACCCTTCGCTTTCCTTCATAATGCCAGATTGATAGTGATTTGCGGTGAAGGGTTGTTTTTCGCAAGGATTCTGACTGACCTGTTTGAATTTGGCGGCGTCTTTTCCCGGAAAGTCACTCCCGTTGCCTATGCCCGGTTGTTAAATAATCATAAATTTTAGGTTATGACAAGTGGCAGAAGATGAAAGTACGGAGAAAAAGCAGTACCTTTGCAGTCCGATTATTAGGGGAGGGTCTTAGAATCCCCATGAGCGTCGTGTAAATAGCGTATGTCTTTGGCCGGGCAGCGTGGTTTGTGAATCGGCGTTCAACACATTACAAACTTTATAAAGTAAAAACTGTTTTTTAGTAATTAAACGAAGAAATGAACACTTTAAGTTACAAGACCGTCTCTGTGAACAAAGAGACTGCCAAGAAGGAGTGGGTCGTCATCGACGCTACCGATCAGGTGGTGGGACGCCTCGCCTCGAAGGTCGCCAAGCTTATTCGCGGTAAGTACAAGCCCAGCTTCACTCCGCACGTCGACTGTGGCGACAACGTTATCATTATCAATGCAGCCAAGGTGAAGTTCACCGGCAAGAAAGAGACCGACAAGGTCTACACCCGTTATACTGGCTATCCCGGCGGACAGCGTTTCAACACCCCCGCTGAGCTTCGCAAGAAGCCCTTCGGCGTGGAGCGCATCCTGAAGCACGCCGTGAAGGGCATGCTGCCCAAAGGCCCCCTCGGCCGCAGCCTGCTGAACAACCTCTATGTCTATGAAGGTACCGAGCACAAGCACGAGGCACAGAAGCCGAAGGCTATTGATATTAACCAGTATAAATAATTAGCAGAAATGGAAGTAATTAACGCAATAGGTCGTCGTAAGAGCTCTGTGGCTCGCATTTACATGTCGGAAGGTACCGGCAAGATTACGATCAACAAGAAGGACTTAACTCAGTATTTCCCCTCTGCCATCCTGCAGTATGTGGTGAAGCAGCCCCTGAACCTGCTGGAGTGCGCTGAGAAGTACGACATCAAGGTGAATCTTGATGGTGGTGGCTTCACCGGTCAGAGCCAGGCTCTGCGCTTGGCCATCGCTCGCGCTTTGGTGAAGGTGAATGCTGAAGACAAGAAGACGCTGAAGAGTCAGGGATTCCTTACCCGCGATAGCCGTGAGGTGGAGCGTAAGAAGCCCGGACAGCCCAAGGCACGTCGCCGCTTCCAGTTCAGTAAGCGTTAATCCTTTCGGGGAGACTGAACAGTTTAGCATCTAAACTCTGTGGACTCTGAGTGATGGGGCAGCAGGAGCAATCAGGATGGCTCATTGCTTATGGATTACCACAGGGCTGATTCTAACGTAGAAGAATTAAAAAGAAAGTAAACAATTAAAAAGCAAACAAGCAAAATGGCAAGAACAAATTTTGACCAACTGCTGCAGGCTGGCTGCCA
>CAMNJH010000066.1 GCA_946541275.1 uncultured Prevotellaceae bacterium | reverse complement strand
TTCCCCTTGGGGGGAAGCTGCCAGGGGGGTGTCCAGGCTGTAGGCCTTCACCTCCGTGTCGCCCAGCGGGCTGATGTTCATGACAGTGGTCCAGGGCTTTACCTCGGTGGGAGGCTCCTCCCTGAGTGGTATGGTGAACGAGCCGTCGGGGCATTGCTCCAGCAGCAGGTCGTCATGGCAGAATACAAAATAGAAGCGTTTCATCGCGGCTGCTTGTTTTTTTCTGCTGCAAAATTAATACTTTTTCTTTGGTTAGGCATGCTTTTTCCCAAGTTTTTTCGTAAGCCTGCCACCTTGCAGGCACGAAGTTGCTGCGTTTCGGCAAAAAAAGGAATGAATTCTTTTGTTTTACTCTCTACTTTTTGTAACTTTGTCACTTGTTAATGCATCAGTTATGAAAATCATTAAAGTAAAAAGCATTTGCAGTAGGCTCAGAAAAAATGGAAATACAACATGTATAACTTTAATATAATACAGCTTATGACGCTCATTGAGGATGGCAATGGCAATCGCATTGAGGCCATGAAGAATCCACTCTTTGTGGTTGCCTGCCAAGATAAAGTAATGAAAACATCTGTAGTAACAATTATCCTGCTATGCCTGTGCGCCCTCGGTGGCGTGCAGGCACAGGCCATTCAGCAGCACGACAAGTTCTGGGATGGAAAGACTCTGTGGACTGTAGATGCCATCTGGGATGGTACTACCGTCTTCATGACTGCTAGCGGAGAGCACTATATGACGCTCAAGATGGTGAGCGGCAAGAGCGGAGAATACACCTTGGAACCCTACGGCGACGTGCCAGTAGTGCCCATTGACGGTGCTAAGTTCGGATGGCGCGTGCAGCACATCCAGCACGACGGCATGAATTTTCTGGCAGTGCGCAAGCCTTCGGGTGAAGCCATGTGGACACTGGTGCTCACGCCCGATGATGTTGAAGACTGTCAGGTTCAGGAGGCCAAGTTGGAGAGCGAATTGCCCAGTGAGGTCACTTCAGTGGCGTTGCTCAACCGCCATTACCTCTCGAAGATTCCTGACAAAGTGGAACTGCGGCTGATGCGCAATGAAATCCTGGCTCGCCATGGCTATCGCTTTCAGTCGAAAGACTTGAAGGAGTATTTTGGCCAGCAGCATTGGTATAAACCTGGCAACAACAACGCTGCCATTCGCTTGAGCCTCATTGAGCAAATCAACGTGGAGCTCATCAAGAGCGAGGAGGCTGTTAGAAACAAATAGGCCAATCCTTGCTGCCAGTTCACCCGGTCTTTCTGTCTAGTCTACTTTCCGAACAGCAGCTGGCGGTCACGCTTGGCGGCAGCCTTGGTCCATTTCTCAGGCACGAACTTCCAGTTCCTGGCTGCTTGTGGCCTGACGGTGCCCATGCGCTCAATCTCCTCCATCAGATAGTGGCGCAGGTCCAGTTCGCTCTGGTAGATGATACGTCTGCTGAGCGAGTCCTTGGGAATACCGGCGCCGCGCACAATGAGATCGCCGCCGCCGTTGGCCCGGTAGCTGTTCATCACCACCCGATACACCTTGTTCTCGTCGAAGGGCTGGCCGTCGGACATCCGCAGAATGTTCACCTTCTGCCCGTCGGGCTTCGTCACGTCCACCTCGTAGTCTATGCCAGCTGCAGAGTCGAAGTTGAAGGTGAAGTTCTTGAAGCCCATGCGCTGCTGGTCGTTGCGGCTGCCATCGTTAAGCAGCAGCAGGTGGTCGCTCGGGCTCTTCATGGTGTTCACCCACAGGTCGTAGCTCATCTCCAGGTGGCCATGCAGCTCGCGGCCTGTCATCTTCATCACGCAGAGCTGGTTTTCAAAGCGATAGAGCTTGAACATGTCGGCCACAGTGACGGGGCCAGCGTCAATCTTGGCATCAAACGAAAGCGGGGCGTTCAGTGAGATGTCGGCCTGGGTGATTTGCAGCTGCAACTGGTGAATGAAGTCAGTGAAGGCTGAGTTGCCGAAGTAGCTGTCGCGGGTATAGGCAGCGTTGGCAAAGGTGCCAATGCTGCGGCCTACATACTGTTTGATTTTGTCGATGGCAGGCTGGAAATGGCTGACCATCTGCTGGTCCACGGGTTCGTCGCGCACGTCAACGATCTCGCCCTTGATGTCCTTGCTGACCAGCTTGTTGCCGTCGTAGGTCAGCCGGATGGTAGCCTCGGCCACATTGCGCACGTAGCAGGACGGGTCTATGCAGAGCACGTCGCGCCCCGCGGGGTTCTTCAGCGTGATGTTGTGCACCTGGTGGTCGTGCCCGAAGAAGATGGCATCAAAGCCTTCCACTTCCTGTGCCACGCGCTCGGTGGCATCCTCCTGAATGCCGTTTTCCATGGTGATGCCGCCATTCAAGCCGCTGTGGAAGAGGCCTAGTATGAGGTCGGGCTGCTCCACCTGCTGCACGTACTTCACCCAGCGCTTGGCGCAGCTGACCATCTCCTGGAACTCCAGTCCCTGCCACAGACGCTCGTTCAGCCAGCAGGGTATGGCGGGGGTAACCATGCCAATGATGGCTATCTTCACGCCCTGACGCTCTAAGAGGGCATAGGGGTGGACGTATGGTAGCTGGTTGCTGGTGTCCACAATGTTGGCGCCCAGCACGGGGCAGCGCACCTCGCGAATCCACTTGTCGTAGACCTTGTGGCCCGTCTCCACATCGTGGTTGCCCACGGTTTCGGCATCAAAGTGCATGTAATTGATGACTTGGGCGGCCAGGTTCTCGTCTTCGGGCATGACGTAGTTCGTCCAGTATACGCAGGGCTGGCCCTGCAGAATGTCGCCATTATCAATGAGCAGCAGGCGGTCGCCATATTGCTGACGCAGGCGGTTGATGTAGGTATTGGCGCGCGCCAGAGTGCCTCTAAGCTCGCGCCCTTCAATGAAGTCGTAGGGGAAGAAGTGGCCGTGCACGTCGCTGGTCTCAATCACTTTCAGCTCGACGGTTCTGGTCTGGCTGGTGGCGGGGGTGGAGCCCAACAATAGTAGGCCCATGGCAGTGGCTAATAGTCGGTTCATAAAAGATTATGTTCAATTTCTCTGCAAAGGTACAAATTTCTTCTGAAAAAGGCAAGCGCTTGCGTTTTTTTTCGTATCTTTGCACCAAATTGAGCAATGCGTCATGAAAAGAGTCCTTTTCCTGGTGCTGGCCCTGTCCAGCCTTTCTGCTTTTGGAGCTACTGACTACAACATCTTGGATTTTGGTGCAAAGAATGACACCACGCAGCTGAGCACCGCTGCCATTCAGCGGGCCATCGACCTGTGCTCACGGCAGGGGGGAGGGCGCGTGGTGGTACCTGCCGGTGCCTACAAGACGGGCACGCTGGAGTTGCGCAGCCATGTGGACTTCCACCTGGAGGTTGGCTCCACGCTATATGGCAGTACTGACCTGGCCGACTACAAGAAGATGAAGTCCGACTATCTGTCGCTGCGTACACAGACCAGCACCATACAGCTGATTTATGCTGACGGTGTGAACGATGTGACCATTAGCGGGCAGGGCACCATTGACGGAAAGGGCTCGGCCTTCAAGAAGCTGTCGTGGAACGACGAGGGCATCACGCGGCCCCACCTTTTGCGTTTCATCCAGAGCCAGGATATCACCGTGCGCGATGTCACACTGCGCAATTCGGGCTGCTGGATGCAGCACTATCTGGCATGCGATCGCGTGCACATTACGGGCATCAAGGTGTTCAATCGCAACAACTATAATAATGATGCCCTCGACCTGGATGGCTGTCACGATGTGGTGGTGAGCGACATGATGGCCGACAGCGATGATGATGGCATCACGCTGAAAAGCACCTCGCTACGGCTCTGCGAAAACGTTATCATACAGAACTGCATAGTGAGCAGCCATTGCAATGGCATCAAGCTGGGCACCGAGACCAATGGCGGCTTTCGCAATATTCACATTGCCAACTACATTGTTAAGCCCTCTGACGACCAGAGCACCCAGTTCTTCGGCGACTCGCTGAAGCGCGGAACATCGGCCATCTCGCTGGAGATTACTGACGGGGGCATAATGGAAAATGTCAATGTCAGCGACATCACCGTGGAAGGCACCGAGTCGCCCATATTCATTCGTCTGGGCAACCGCGCCCGGGGCTATGCTGAGGGCGTGCCCGTCAGTGGGGTAGGGCGCATAAGGGGCGTTCGACTGGCGCGCATCTTTGTCAACAATGCCGGGCGTACGGGATGCAGCATCACGGGATTGCCAGGCCATCCTGTGGAGGATGTTTGGCTGAGCGACATCATTATCCGCCAGCGCGGTGGCTGTGGGAATGTCGACGTGCCCGAAGACGAGAAGGAGAAGGACTATCCCGAGGCCACCATGTGGGGAGTGCTGCCCGCCAAGGGCTTCTTTGTGCGCCATGGCCGCCACATCAGTTTCAGCCATGTGGAGATACTGTGCGACGAGCCCGATGCCCGTCCTGAGTTTGTAAAGATTGACGTAGAATGACCGCCATGTACAGGAAGCTGCTCATATCCCTGTTTCTGTTGCCCCTGCTGGCGCTGGCAGCCACGGCTCAAGAGGCTGACGCTGAACACGTGAGGCTGACCAATCTGCCCCATCTGTATCTTGAGACCTTTTCGGGACGGCCCATCACCAGCAAGACGACGATGGTCTATGCTCGCCTGTGGTTTGTGGACCAGCAGGATCAGGTCAGCTTCTTCGACTCGCTGCAAGTGCGCGTGCGGGGTAATTCCACGGCATCGCTGGCCAAGAAGCCCTACAAGCTGAAATTCCAGAAGAAGGTGAAACTGCTGGGCAAGGGCCATGCCAACGCCAAGAAGTGGACACTGCTGGCCAACCATGGCGATAAGACACTGCTGCGCAATGCCCTGACCAGCAGAATGGGCGAGCGGGTGGGGCTGCCTTTCAATCCGGCTGCCGAGTTTGTTGATTTGACACTGAACGGACAGTATGTGGGCAACTATCAGCTGTCTGACCAGATTGATGTGCGCCCCCATCGGGTGGATGTGGTGGAGCAGGACAATCCGCTGACCGACGAGAGCAATATCACCGGAGGCTATCTGCTGGAGGTTGACTGCTTCTCTGATTTCACCACGTCGCCGCAAGGTCCCAACTCCTCGCCCACAGGGTTCTATACTAGCAGGAAATCAGCGGCGGTGCGCATTCACTATCCCGATGAGGACGAGATAGCTTTGGCGCAGTATAATTACATCCGCAACTTCGTCAATGAATTTGAGAAACGCCTGTTCTCAGCATCTTTCACCCATCCCCAGAACGGCTACAGGCCGATGGTCGACTCCACTACACTGGCCAACTGGTACATCTGTACCGAAGTGAGTGCCAATGTTGACGGATTCTTCAGTACCTATTTTTATAAGCAACAGTCAGAGGATAAACTCTATTGGGGCCCCTTGTGGGACTACGATATTGCCTACAACAATGACAATCGCACTGATCGCGGCGGAACCAGCAACACCGAGCGACAGCTGATGAAGGACTATGGCTATGGCTCGTCGAACGGCAGTCGCAAATGGGCCCAGCAAATGTGGAACGACCCCTGGTTCGCAAGACTCATCAACCGTAGGTATCAGGAATTGGTGGATGATGGACTGGAGCAGTATCTGTATGAGCAGCTTGACAGCCTGGCTGAGTGGATTGACGCCTCGCAGCAGTTGAACTATCAGCGCTGGAGCATTAACACAAGGGCATTGCGCGAACGTGTGCTCTACAATTCCTATAGTCGTTATGTGACTGATGTCCGCACGTTCATTGGTCGTCATATGAGCTATCTTTCCAAGGCATTCGCCGCCCTGCTGCCCGATGCTCCTCCCGAGGAGGAACAGCCGAATGTTCCTGATTTCCAAGCGGATAAGAATGGCTATTATGTCATAGCCAACTATGGAACGGGCACCTGTATCGACATTGATGCTGAAGGCAACGGGCTGTGTGCACGCCGCCGCAATGAGCAGAGCGAAAGCCAGCAGTGGCGAATCATCAATTTGCAGAATGGATACCTGTTCCTGGTAAACAGGGCCACGGGGCAGGCATTTAGCGACCCTTCGCCAGTGGGAACAACGGCCACCTCAAATGTAGGAGCTGTCATAGCCCTGGCCGATGCTGACTCTACCGACAATCGCCAGCTGTGGAATCTGGTGAATCAGGGCAATGGGTGTTATAACATCGTGAGCCGTTGGAGCCAGCACGCCGCCAATCTGAATGGAGGCAACGCCGCCGATGGAACGTCAGTCATCAGCTACACCAGTGATGAGCGTAATGCCACTTCTAACAACAGATTATGGCGTGTGGAGATGGTGGACACTGTAGTTGATGATGGCATGGCCTCGGTGGAGCAGGACTTTGCCCTGGCCTACGACGAGCAGCTGCAGAGGCTGCACTTCGGTGCTGACAATCTGGAACTGCTGACATTCCGCGTCAATGTCTACGACAGGGCCGGGCGCCTCATGGGCACTTTCCGTGGAGCCGATGGCTTTAGCATGGCCCATCTGCCGTCGGGGCTCTACATCGTGGCTTGGAGCTACAATGGCCGGCGAGTGAGCGTGAAGCTGATGAAGTGAGAAAAGGCTGATAACTGATAAAAATATAAGATACAACTACTACAACATGAAGAACTTTAAGATTATTGCAGCCCTGCTAGTGGCCGGGCTGATGGTTTGTGGCAGCCAGGCACAGTCAGTGCGTGAAGCCATCCGGCTGAATCAGGGCTGGCGCTTTGCGCTGGGCCACGCTTCCGACCCGCAGAAAGATTTTGGCTGCGGTACAGAGTATTTCAACTATCTGACCAAGGCCAACTCCATCCACAATGAAGGACCCTACGTGCAGAAATTCAATGATGCCGCCTGGCAGGAGGTCAGCGTGCCTCACGACTGGGCGGCCAATCTGCCCTATGCATCCGGTGCCAGTCATTCACATGGCTATAAGACCGTGGGTTACAAATATCCTGCCACCAGTGTAGGCTGGTATCGAAAGATAGTAAAGATAGGGCAGGAGGACTTGGGAAAACACATCAGCTTGCAGTTCGACGGCATCTTCCGCAATGCCACCGTCTGGTTCAATGGCTTCTATTTGGGCACAGAGCCCAGTGGCTATGTCACTCAGGTCTATGATGTCACGGAGTATGTGAACTACGGCGGCGACAACCTCATCTGTGTCCGTGCCGATGCCTCGCTTGAAGAGGGTTGGTTCTATGAGGGGGCTGGCATCTATCGTGATGTGTGGTTGTTGAAGACGGCCGACGTCAGCGTGGCTCCATTTGGCACCTTCGTCTATTCCCGGCTTCAGTCACCTTATGACTCGGCGCTGATGAGTGTGGAGACTGAGGTCAACAACCACTCGCTTGGCGACAGACAGTGTGTAGTTGAGCAGCGCTTGCTGGATGCCAATGGCGCCGAGGTGGCCAAGGCCGAGGCTACAGCCTTGTCACTGAAAGGCAAACAGACAGCCACTTGTGTGCAGACGATGAATGTCAGGACTCCACAGCTGTGGAGCCCTGACCATCCCTATCTTTATCAGGTGGAAACCACGGTGAAGGTGAACGGACGGGTGACCGATGTCTATACCACTACCACAGGTATCAGGGATATACAGTTTGACGCTAACAAGGGCTTCCTGCTCAACGGGCAGCCGCTGAAGCTGAAGGGTGTGAACATGCACCAAGACCATGCCGGCGTGGGCAGTGCCTTGCCCGAGGCGCTGATGGCCTGGCGCATCAAGCAGCTGAAGCGCTTTGGCTGCAATGCCTACCGTTCCTCACATAATCCCATGACGCCGGCCTTGCTCGACATTTGTGACCGTGAGGGAATGATGGTCATCGACGAAAACCGCCTTGTGGGCATCAATGACGAGCACTTGCGCCTGTTAGAGCGCATGGTGAAGCGAGGGCGAAACCATCCCTCCATCATCCTTTGGAGCAACGGAAACGAGGAATGGGGCATTGAGAACAATGTCCAGGGCACCCGGCTGGCCGCCGCACTAGGGCAATACACAAAACTGTTCGACCCAACACGACCCACAACCATTGCCAATGCCGGAGGCTCCGAGATGATTAAAGGGCTCGACGTGGTGGGATACAATTACATTGCCCAGAATGATGTGGAGAACCGCCGCCGCCAGCATCCCGAATGGAAGATTGTAGGAACTGAGGAGACTACGGGCTGTGGCACGCGTGGTATCTACTTTAACAGCCCTGACCAGCCTGGTCACATGCGCTCCATGAATCTTGACACGAAGGATTTTGGCGTGGAGAACGTGATTGAGCGTGGATGGCGCTTCTATGCTGAGCACGACTGGGGCGCCGGAGCTTTCTTCTGGACGGGCTTTGACTATCGTGGTGAGCCTAACCCGCTGAAGTATCCCGCCACCGATTCGGAGTTTGGCATCCTGGACTATTGTGGCTTCTGGAAGGATGAAGCCTGGTATCTGAAATCATGGTGGACCGACGAGCCCACGCTCCATGTGTTCCCCCACTGGAATCTGCAAGGCCATGAGGGCGAGGAGATTGACGTGTGGGTATACAGCAATTGTGATGAGGTGGAGCTGACCGTCAACGGCAAGAAGCTGGGCCGCCAGACAATGCCTCGAAATGGTCACCTGAAGTGGCGTGCTGTATATCAGCCCGGTCGTGTGGTGGCTGTGGGCTACAAGGGGGGCAAGCGTATTCTGACTGAGACCGTTGAGACCACCAAGCCGGCATCGCAAGTAGTGCTCAAGCCCGACCGCCAGCAGTTGCATGCTGACGGGCGCGATGTGGCCGTGGTCACTGTGGAGGTGCAGGATGCCAAGGGGCGTGTGGTGCCCGATGCCTGTCCCATGCTCACTTTCCGTCTGGAAGGCAATGGCCATATTCTGGGGGTGGGCAATGGCGATCCATCCTATCTGGGGCCCGATCATCCTGAAAAGCTGAATTGCAAGGAATTCCAGATACCAGCTTTCAACGGTCTGGCCCAGGTTCTTGTTCAGAGCGACTCGCAGCAAGGTGCCGCCACGCTGTCATGCACTGCTGACGGTCTTCGCTCTGCTCCTGTGCAGATAGCTGTCTCAGCCCAGCCGTGAGGATGGGAACTGGAAGTTTGAAGCTGTCATCCTGCGATGATCAGCCTTTGTCAGAAGAACAATGGGCAGTCATCGCAGGATGTCGTATTTGAAATAGTCGAAATAGGCCTTGCCGCCCTGTCCAGATGCCTGTGTGCTGTACTGATAGAGGCCAACGCGCGAGCCTTTCCAGCTGCCCATGCGCAGAGCGAAGGGTTCACCAGCTTCCACGAAGTGCTTGCCGTCGGTGCTGTAGGACAGCTGATGGTGGTTCTGTTGACTGTCGACGTCCACACGCAGATAGACCACCTTCTTGGGGCATGGTGCCACCATCGTGGTCTGGCCGTCCTGCTCTATATAAATAGATGTGTGTCCCTGCTGGCGACTGACACCGATTCCCATGAAGCGGTTGCCCGTGCAGAGCAGCCCAGCATGGTCGCCGTCGGCCAGGGCTGAGCAGTCCAGGCGGGTGGTGGCTTGGCTCTTGTAGCCCAGTGTCTTCTGTGTCAGCATGTTGCGGCTTTGTTTCAGCGTGGGCGAGGGCAGGGCATGCAGGGTGAGCCATCCGTGGCGTTCAGTCAGGCTCCAGGCAGAATCAACGGGGTTGTGGTTCCATTGCCATTGAAGTGGCAGCGCCCGTTGCTGGTCGCCGACCCAGTAGAGCTGGCCGCCTGAGAAATCATCGGAGGGGTTAGCTAAGCTGGAATGACTAGGAAGTCTAGAATGACTAGAAAGGCTAGAAGTACTAGAATTACCAGGGCTGGGCCAGACGGCCACTGGTTCACCGATGCCGTTGCCATCAATGTCGACGCCCATCAGGGGCCAGCCGTCCTTCCAGCGGGCGGGTTGCAAGTGGACCACACGCCCTGCCGGATGGGTCTCCTGGAAATGGAAGAACCACCAGTCCTTTTCGCTCGCCTGGTCTTCTGAGGTGTGCATGGTCAGGCCCTCCACCAGTGCGCCTTGATGGGGGCCGTTCACCAGGGTGCTGCCCTGTTCCAGCACCACCCGCTTTTCATAAGGACCATAGATGTTGCGCGAGCGGAGCACCGTCTGCCAGCCGCAACATACGCCCCCTTCGGGAATAATCAGGTAGTAATAGCCGTCGCGCTTCATGATTTTCGTGCCTTCAGCCACGGGGCCAGTGTAGACCGTGACGCCGTCGTCGAGCAACTGGCGTCCGTCGGCCGACATCCTGTGGATGATGATGGGGCCGGCACCGTATTGGCTGCGCCCAAGGTAAGCCTGCCCATTATCATCCCAGAACGGGCATGGGTCTTCCCACTTTTCCACTGCTTTCACGCAGTGCAGAGGACTCCAGGGGCCGTGGGCATTGCTGGCGGTTGCCATGAACAGCCCCTCGTCGGGCGTGCAGAAATAGATGAAGAAGCGCCCTTCGTGGTAGCGGATGGCAGGAGCCCACGAGCCGCCGCCATAGTGCGCATTCTCATCCCATCCTGGCAGGGGGAAGTGGTGGTACACCTGACTTGCTGTCTGCCAGTTCACCATGTCTTTCGATTCCAGCACCTGCATGCCGATGAAGTGGAAGTCAGAGGCCACCATGTAGTAAGTGTCGTCCACACGGATGACGTCGGGGTCGCTATAGTCGGCGTTCAGCACGGGGTTCTTGTAGGTGCCGTTTCTCTGGTCGCCCCATTCCAGCTGTTGTTGGGCGTGGAGGCCAAGCGATGTGCCCCATAGCAGCAGGGCACTGCAGATAGTGCTTGCCTTCACCAAGGTGTAGACCCAGTAGTCCTTCATAAAGATAACTTTTGAAATCAGACAGCTATCATGGTGGCTGCGGCCAATGCGAAATACTATTTTATTATGCATTTATTGCTCGAAACGTTTCATCCGGATGCTAAATCGCAGACTGGTCTTGCAGTGGGGTGTTGCCAATCTCCATATTGGGGTTTATGGATTAGTTCTTCTTCAGTGTACGGACGAGGAAGTCGGCCACGAGGTCGGTGACGCGATAGATGTTTTGCGAGAATCCGTGGTCGTAATACTCCAGCAGCACATACTCGCTGCCTGGCCACTGCTGGTGGAAGCGCAGGCCATAGGTATAGGGTACCACGCGGTCGGCATTGCCGTGAACCACCAGTGCGGGCCCCTGATAGTGGGCTGCCGTCTCGTAGATGGGCAGCGAGAAGGCCGTCTTCAGATAGTTACGGCCCAGCTTGTGGCCCCACAGGTTGACATACTCGGGCGGGTCTAGCGGGTCGTATTCGCCAGAGCTGTTGGTGGTGTGGCCGCGTATGGCATCGTCGCGCAGCACGCCGGCTGGGGCCAGCAGTGCCACGGCCTTGATGTCGTCGGCTCCCAGTTCACCAGCCGTCATGGCAGCCACCACGCCGCCCTGAGAGTGACCCACCAGGGCTACCTCGCTGACGTAGCGCAGGTCGCGAACATATTCCACCACCTTCTTGGCATCTTCAATCTCATTGGGCACCGTCATATCCTCAAAGGCCCCTTCGCTCTCACCGTGTCCATTGAAGTCGAAGCGGATGCTGGCAATGCCATGGGCTTGTAGCGAGTCGGCAATGATTTCAAACAGTGGACCGTCCTTTCTCCCGCCGAAGCCATGACAGAGCACGGCTATGGGGCACTGCTGCCCCTGTGCCAGATGAGGCTTCTGTATGATGGCTTGCAGCCGGCCGTGGTCGCCATCTATGCTGACGCGCTCAGAGGGGCCGTGCTGTGAGGGCATGGTCAGCTCTGTGAGCAGCTTCTCCACCTTATAAGTGAGAACGGTGGACAGCAGCACCTTCCCGTCAGGCCCTATGACCACCATGGACGGAATCCATTTCACACCGTAGGCCTGGGCAATGTCGGTCTCGCGGAATTTCTTCAGCTCGCTCACCTGGGGGTATTCAATGCCATACTGGCTGATGGCCTTCTTCCATGCCTCCACGTCGGTGTCCATTGACACCCCGACGAACTCCACTCCCTGGGGATGGAATTTGCTGTACAGGCGCACTACCTCGGGAGCTTCCTTCCTGCAGTCGGGGCACCACGAGGCCCAGAAGTCGAGCACCACCGTCTTCCCTTTCAGCTGGCTCAGCTTGAAGGTCTTTCCCTCGGGTGTCTTCATCTTGAAGTCGGGGGCAACGCTTCCCACCTTCACCAGCTCGGTTGCATACTTCGTGTCCATGTCATGTCGCTGCATGGGCTGTGCGGTCATCTCTGCGGTGGCCATTCCTATCAGGAACAGCTGCACCAATATCATGTGTCTTGTCTTCATACAGGCTACAAAGATACGAAAAAATGAGCGAAGCGCAAAATAAACGTCATATTTCTTTTGTGCTGGGCCGTAGTGACTCGTGAAAACAGCTCTTCCTTTATAAATATAAGGGAATTCAAAGTGCTACAGGTGCTACCGCGCTTGTAACCTGCTGTTTACTAGTGTATTGCGGGTGCAAATTGGGCATTTTTTTGTGCTACCGAAGTGCTACTGGAAACAATACTGGAAAAAAACGGACAGATGTTGGATTTTGGAAAAAAGTCAACGAGATTTTCCAAAAAGTCAACGAGATTTTTCAAAACGGCGCCGCCGTTTTTCAAAAAGTCGCCGCCGTTTTCCCAAAAGTCGCCGCCGTTTTGGTCGGTGGCAATTCCAGTAGCACTTCGGTAGCACTTTCAAATGTTAAAGATGCACCCGGAAATCATTGTTTCTCAGTGGGTTATACGCGTCGGTAGCACTTGTAGCACCTTTTTTTTCGCCCTATATATATAAGGGAGGTGATTTTTCCCTGCTGATAGAGTCCCACTGACCCTTTCAAAAAGTTAATTCTGGCCGTTGATGCCGAATTATCATTTTTATGTACTACCTTTGTACCCCGTAAACAAAAAAGGAAAATGGCGGAGCTGTCTGTCAACCAATGTGGTTCTTCTGCAATTTAGTTGAAGAGGTTTTTCTTTTGAGGATAATGCATTTTAAGTTTAAGTAGCTTTGTTGTGATATGTAGGCTATAGAGAATGGGCCATGGAAGGGTGTCTTGTCCATTATCAAATTGTCAACATTTCAGACGCTTTGAATTATATTTATTTAACTGATAATCAATATATTAAAATACAAAACATTAGGATATTTGGCAAATTTTTCGTACCTTTATATCGCCAAACATAAAGCAAGAAATCAATGTCAAAGTATCCTAATGGCGGCAAAGTTACAACAAAAAAATCAGAATTCCGCAAGGCAAATGAAACAAATTTGCTCTGCGATGATGGAATATCGCAAATCTACCTCTCATCCGAGTTGGTTATTCATGAGGCTGTTCATGAAAGCAACGTTTTTCACCTATATGCATCATCCTCTTTGGATTATGGCATCTGTCCTTATTGCGGTCATGCCAGCAGCCAGGTACACAGCAGGTATTTCAGGACGATACAGGATATGTCTATCCTTGGCGAGCGGGTGATTCTGCATCTTGAGGTTCGCAAATTCTTCTGTCACAACGACGATTGTCGCAGGAAGACTTTTGCGGAGCAGCCTGGCAACGAGGTATTCCGCTACCGAAGGCGTACCTGCAGGTGCGAAAGGGCAGTGGCACGTCACGGAATAACAGCATCATCAGGCTCTGCCAGCCGCTTGCTTGCCCATATGGGCATATTTATCAGTCCCTCTACGGTCTTGCGCGACCTGCACAGGATGAGGACGCCAGGATATGATGATGTCGAGGAGGTTGGCGTTGACGACTGGGCGTGGCGCAAGGGTGTCACCTATGGAAGCATCATCATTGACTATACAAACGGATGGCCGATAGACCTGCTTGGCGACAGGGAGACGGAGGGCTTCCGTGAGTGGATGGAGCAACATGAAAATGTACATATTGTCAGCCGTGACAGATCTACTGACTACAGTTCTGCCATTGCATCTACGGAGCGTCGGATAACTGAGGTCGCAGACAAATTCCACCTCGTGAAAAACATCACGGACCGAACGACAAAACTCATCGCAGAGAATTATGCAGACTATAGGCTGGCGGTAAGAAGCGGAGAAAAATCCCCTGTCAACACAACAGAGGCTACAAAAGCCCCGCTAGCCACAGATTGTCCTTCCAAGAAGCCGGACTCAAGAGAAGTCATGTTTAAGGAGGTAAAAGAACTGCAGAGGAAAGGTTTCAAGCCTACACCGATAGCCAAGAAACTGGGTATTGCAAGGCAGACAGCTACAAAATACTGCAAGATGGAATCGTTGCCCGGAAGGAACAGCAAGCTGCGGAATGAGTATTACAAGTATGACGCATACGTCGAACGGGAAGCTGCAAGTGGCAAGCCTCTCAGTGTCATCCATCAGGAGATAAGCCAAATGGGATTCTCTGGCAGCTTGACTCCGTTTTATGACCATTACAAATATCTTTCTGATGGACATAGAGGTTACAGGCCCAAGAACTGGAAGCCAGATCCAAAGAAGGAAAAGCCGCAGGATGACCGATCAGAACTGCTTCCAGTGAAAAGTATCTCGTCAGTCATTGACAAGATGCTGAAAGGCAAAGACCTGGACGAATCACAGAAGAAGACTTTTGATACGCTCATGTCCCTTGGCTGGTTCAAGGAGATGTATGAGGCAATGGAAGGCTTCTGCAAAGTCATCAAGGGCAACGAAACAGTGGAACTCGTCAGATGGATGAAACGATATTGGAAGACTGGCATCCAATCATTGAAGACATTCATAATAGGTATCAAGAAAGACTTCCAAGCTGTAAGGAACACCATCAGGCTCAATATCACCAATGGTATGACGGAAGGATTCGTAAACAAACTTAAGGCAGTGAAGAGGAGCATGTATGGAAGGGCTGGACTCGAATTACTGAAGAACAAACTTGTGTTAGAGCATATACTCTTCAACTAAATTGCAGAAGAACCATTATTGTTAGGAGTGAGGAGTGAGGAATCTTGTCCTCTGACGTGAAGAGTGGTGGCGCGGGGCGCCAAATGAAGAGTGAAGAATGAAGAATCCGTGTCATTCGTGTAATCCGTGGTGAAAAAAATACGT
>CAMNJH010000065.1 GCA_946541275.1 uncultured Prevotellaceae bacterium | reverse complement strand
ACCTCTTACCTCTCACCTCTTACCTCTTACCTCTTACCTCTTACCTCTTACCTCTCACCTCTTACCTCTCACCTCTATTATTCTTCATCAGCGAAATCATCAGTCTGATTTCTTCAAAGCTAACGTCGGAAGGGCAGAGGGCCTTGATGGCGGTGATGTTCTCATCGGGGCCTGTCATCCGAATGATTCGCCCGATGGCCTGCTGGTGCTCTGGGGTGACAATGTCGCAGAGCGCCACTTGGCCTGAGTCAATGAAGCGAGCCAGATGGCTTATGACGGTACCTAGCGTGAGCTTCCTTTCGTGGGCAATCATGTCGGGCTTCATGCCCCGCTGATACATCTGGAGGCTCACCTCCCACGTCTTGAGTTTTGGCTCAGCAGGTGAGGCGTTCTGCTCTGCCGATGCTTTCCGGGTGCGATCCCTTCTCTTTCGCGTGCCGGTCTGGGGCATGGCTTCGTTCTTACCCAGGTCGCCCAGCACTGACAGCTGTTTCTCCTTCAGGTAGACCGTCACGCTGAAGCCCTGCTCGGCTATCTTCCTGAGCAGATAGCACTGGGCCTCCCACGTCTGTTGCTGTTCGGGCAGCGCATTGCCCAGTCGTTTCTTGGCCTGCTTGTTCTTAGTGTCCACTTTGGCCGTGAGCTGCAAGGGCTTCTCCAGTATCTCATGGAGTGACTGGGCGAAATAGTTGACACTGCGCTGCACACGTGCCAGGAAATCAGCGTCGTGCAGCTGGGCTATGGGCATGGTCTGTATCTGGGCTGTCCACTTGCCGGCCACGTCAACGACACGCTGCTTCAAGTCGGCCAGAGCCTGGTTGTGGAGTTGCATCAGGGAGGCCTGGCTGTGATAGAAGTACTCGGCAAAGATGCGTACCATGGTCTCCTGCTGGTAGAGCAGGGAGCGGAAGTCGAAGAGCTGCAGCAGCAGGTGGCGCTCGTACTCCTGCTTCAAGTCGGCCAGCTGGGCAATGCTTCGCTGGGTGTCCTGCTCCTGGCGGACAATGTAGCTGTCCACGCGCTCGTCGCTGATGACGCTGCGTACATCCAACGGCGATGCCAACACCAGCCCCTCCAGCGAACGGCAGCGGCTGAGAGCCACGTAGACCTGACCGGGTGCAAACGACTGGCGGGCATCAATGATGGCTCGGTCGAACGTCAGGCCCTGACTCTTGTGAATGGTGATGGCCCAGGCCAGCCGCAGCGGATACTGCCTGAACTTGCCCACCACCTCGGTCTGTATCTCGTGGGTCTCGGCATTCAGCGTGTAGTGGGCGTTCTCCCATTCCAACGGCTCCACCTCAATGGCATCGGCATCGCCCTCGCAGAGTACCAGTATCTGGTTGCGGTCCACATAGGTCACCTGGCCTATGCGCCCGTTGTAGTAACGATGATCGGCCGACGGGTCATTCTTCACGAACATGACCTGTGCTCCCCGCTTCAGCACGAGTTTTTCGGCGGTGGGATAGGCATAATCAGGGAATGTGCCTTCTATCGTAGCCTGGAACTGGAAAGGGGTTGACGTCAACTTTCGCAGTTCAGATTCGTTATAGAAATTGGCCAGCTGGTTGTGAGTGGTCAGCCGAATCGTACCAGCCTGCGGAGTAGCACCGGCCCCGGCAGCGGGTGGCAGGCAACGACTGTTCAGCCGCTGCAGCACCTCGGCTGAGGGATGGCCATTGCGTATCTGATTCAGAATGTCAATGAACGACATGTCCTGCTGCCTGTAGATGTGCTCCAGCTGAATGGTCACATAGTTAATCTGCTGCAGCGCCCTCGAGCTGAAGAAATAGGGTGTATCGTAGTAAGGCTTCAACAGGCGTTCGTCTTCAGGAGTTGACACGGGCGTCAGCTGGGCCAGGTCGCCAATCATCAGCAGCTGCACGCCGCCAAAGGGCAGGTAGCGGTCACGGTAGCGGCGCAACACAGCGTCGATGGCATCGAGCAAATCGGCACGCACCATGGAAATCTCGTCGATAATCAACAAGTCCATCGACGAAATGATTTTCCGCTTCTCCCGCCCGAAGTCAAACTTACTCTCCACCCGCGAGCCAGGCACATAGGGTGTGAAAGGCAGCTGAAAGAACGAGTGTATGGTGACACCGCCCGCATTGATGGCAGCCACGCCGGTGGGGGCCACCACAATGGGGCGTTTGCGCGAACGCTCCACTACCGTCTTCAGGAAAGTGGTCTTGCCCGTGCCTGCCTTTCCTGTCAGGAAGATGCTATGGCCCGTGTTCTCCACGAAGTCCCATGCCAGACGCAGTTCTCGGTTTTGTTCCATGACATTGTTAAAATTATTGCAAAGTTACGACTTTTTTTTGTATTCTGCAAAGAAAGCTGTACTTTTGCAACAGGAAAAACGAGTAATGGCAAACCAAGACAGCCCTACCCTATCAACTCTCTAAAACTAAACGCAATGAAAAAAGCATCCCTCTTCCTTCTGACACTGCTGCTCCCATTGGCAGCACTGGCACAGCTGATGAACGGACAGCCGTGGCCCGACCAGGACGGCCAGCACATCAACGCCCACGGCGGGAACATACTGAAGTATGAAGGCACTTACTACTGGTACGGTGAGCATAGACCTGAACGCGGCTTCACCATGGAGTCGGGTATCGGGGTCTACTCCTCCACCGACCTGCTACACTGGAAGAACGAGGGCATAGCGCTCAGTGCCAGCCCCGACCCGGGCAGCGATATTGAGCGGGGCTGCATCATGGAGCGCCCTAAGGTGATGTGGAACCCGCACACCAAGCGCTTTGTCATGCTCTTTCATCTGGAACTGAAAGGGCGCGGCTATGAGGCCGCTCGCGTGGCTTTTGCAGAAAGTCCTACGCCCACAGGACCCTTCACCTTTATTCGCAGTACGCGCCTGCACGCTGGCAAATGGCCTTTCGACATGGATGCCAGCGCCATTGAAACAGCAAAGAAGACGGATGCCTCGGCCTGGAAAGAATGGTGGACGCCAGAATGGCGCGAAGAGGTGAAGAAAGGCATGTACCTGTGGAAAGACATGGAGGGCGGACAGATGAGCCGCGACATGACCGTCTTCATTGACAGCGACGGAAAGGCCTATCACATCACGTCCTCACAGGAGAACCTGACACTGTTGGTGAGCGAGCTCACCGATGACTATCTGGACTTCACAGGAAAATACAACATGGTGGCTCCTGGCGGACAGAACGAGGCTCCCTGCCTGTTCCACCATGGTGACTACTACTGGCTCATCTGCTCGGGCTGCACGGGCTGGTCGCCCAATGAAGCCCGCATGTTTCGTTCACGCAGCATTTGGGGACCATGGCAACAACTACCCACACCTTTCGTTGGCACGGCCACAGGTTATCGTGACATGCCTGCCTCAAAAACCTTTGGCGCACAGGGGACATATATTCTGGAACTAGGTGAACGCCAGCTTTTCATGGCTGACATCTGGAACCCACGCCGTCTGGCCCAAAGTCTGCATCTATGGCTACCCATTCACTTCGCCGACGACGGAACACCCGTCATCCCATGGGCTGACAGCCCTTTCTAAGCCGTGACTCCACAAGCTATGTTTCGGCGGCTGCCAGCAGGATTTCACTGAGTGTAGGATGGATGTGCACGATGTGGCGCAACTGGCCGACGGTGGTGCCACGGGCCATGAGCACGGCAGCCTCCTGAGCCAAATCGGCAGCATGGGCACCAAACACATGGCAGCCCAAGATGCGCCCTGCCTGGGGCTCACTCAGCAGCTTCAGCATTCCTTCCGTTTCGCCCATGGCCAGTGCCTTGCCATTGGCACGATAGAATGATTTCCTGCATTCATAAGTTGCACCCTGCACTTTCAGCTGGTCTTCCGTGACTCCCACGCAGGCAGCCTCGGGACTGGTGAAAATAGCGGCAGGCATGATGGAGAAATCAATGTCGTCGGACTGTCCCAGTATGTGGTTAACGGCATGAATGCCCTGCATCTCAGCAGCGTGGGCCAGCATCTGCCGACCATTGACATCGCCAATGGCATAAATGCCCTCCACCGTAGTTTGCATGTCGTCATCCACCGTAATGCCACGGCGCTCGTCATATTCAAAACCAGCATGGCGGAAATGGTCGAAGACTCGCGGAGCACGTCCCACGGCCATCAGCACCTGTTCAGCCTCAACCTGCTGCTCACGTCCTTTCTTATCCTCGAAGGTGACGGTCATCCCCCCCACCCCAGCGACTGTGGCTGCTGATGGGGCAATGGCCTTGACGGCCGACTGCAGCTGGAAGTTGACACCGCGCTTCTCCAGCACTTTGCGCAGGCGCTTGGCGATGTCACTGTCCAGAGCGGGCAAGCATTCCTTGAGGAATTCCACCACGGTGACCTCAGTTCCAAACGTGGAGAAGATGCTGGCGAACTCCATTCCTATCACTCCCGCACCCACGATGCAGAGGCTGGCTGGCAGTCGGTCCAGCTGCAACAGGTCGCTACTATCAAGGAAGGAGGCGGTGTCGGGATTGCTCAGTCTGAGCGTCTTGGGCACCGAGCCCGTAGCCACAATGATGTGGGGGGCGGTAAAGGTTTCCTTCGCGGCGATGCCATCGGCATCCACTGGACAGGCCTCTACCGTGTGGGCATCCACGAACCGGGCTTCGGCCTTGACTAATGTGATATTGGGGTGCGACAAAAGTGTCATGATGCCTTCGCGCAGGGCTGTCACCACGCCTTCCTTGCGCTGCAGAGCGCCTGCCAGCGAAAAGCTGAAGGGCTGCTCCACACTGATGCCGAAAGCTTCGGCATTCTTCAGCATGGCCACGGCTTCAGCATTGCGGGCATAGGCCTTAGTGGGGATACAACCTTCGTTCAGGCAGGTGCCTCCCACATGAGCGGCCTCGAAAATGACAACTTTCAAGCCGTTCTTGGCTGCATGCTCAGCGGCGCGGTAGCCTCCAGGCCCCGCGCCGATGATAATCAGGTCAGTCTGCGTCATGAATCAGCTGTTTATAGGTTACAATAGGATGCTTTGCAGCCAGCACGTCGTCCACGCGCCCAATGGGTGTCAGATGCGGAGCCGACTTCACCACATCGGGATCGTCCTTGGCCTCCTGTGCTATCTGGCGCATCACGCCGATGAAACCGTCAATGGTTTCCTTCGATTCGTTCTCAGTGGGCTCTATCATCAGGCTCTCATGGAACAGCAGGGGGAAATAGATGGTAGGTGCATGATAGCCGTAGTCCAGCAGGCGCTTGGCTACGTCCATCGTCGTCACACCCGTTGACTTGTCCTTCAGGCCATCAAACACAAACTCGTGTTTGCACAGGCCGCCAATGGGCAGTTCATAGACATCCTTCAGGCTCTCCTTGATATAATTGGCGTTGAGGGTGGCCAGAGGCCCCACTTCCTTGATGTGCTCACGCCCGAGAGACAGAATGTAGGCATAGGCACGGATGGCCACAGCGAAATTGCCATGATAGGGACTTACCTCGGGGAAGAACTGCTCCAGCCCCTGACGAACGCCCACGGGACCAGCCCCTGGGCCACCACCGCCATGAGGGGTGGAGAAGGTCTTGTGCAGGTTGATGTGCATCACGTCGAAGCCCATGTCGCCAGGACGGGCAGCACCCAGCATCGGATTCAGGTTGGCGCCGTCGTAGTACATCAGGCCACCCACTTCGTGTATCAGCTTCTCAATCTGCGGAATCTGCCGTTCAAATAGTCCCAGGGTGTTGGGGTTAGTCATCATCATGGCGGCAATATTGTCCTTCTCCTGGGCAACCAGATTCTCCAGATCGGCCAGATCGACCAGTCCGTCGGCCGTTGACTTCACCTCAACAATGTCCAGGCCACAAACGGCGGCAGATGCAGGATTGGTGCCATGGGCCGAATCGGGCACGATGACCTTCGTACGCTGCCAGTCGCCCCGGCTCTCATGATACTTCTTGATGACCATCAGTCCGGTCAGCTCGCCATGTGCCCCGGCAAAGGGTTTCAGTGTGAAGGCATGCAGCCCAGTCAATTCGCAAAGCGAACGGCAGAGCAACGTGCACACGGCCTCGGCACCACGCACGGTTTCTGCTGGCTGCAGGGGGTGCAGGTTCTGGAACTGCGGCAGTGCGGCCATCTCCTCGTCTATCTTTGGATTATACTTCATCGTGCATGACCCCAGAGGATAGAAACCGTTATCCACACCGAAGTTATTGGCCGAAAGATTGGTATAGTGACGCACCACGGTCATTTCATCACACTCAGGCAACTGGGCATCTTCCTTTCGGCGCAGGGCCTCGGGCAGCGAATAGTCACCAAAACGGTTCTTCGGAAGGGAATATCCACGACGGCCCGGCTGAGACAGCTCAAATATCAGGTTTCCGTATAGTTTGTTATTCATAGCAGCTCAATTAGTTGATCGATTTCTTCCTTGCTACGCTTCTCTGTGACGGCCAGCATCAGCTGCCCCTCGGCCACCTTGACACCAAAGAAGAAGCCTCGCTCCTGCATGCGGCGCTGCAAGACGTCGACGTCGCCATCGTAGCTGACAACGAACTCATTGAAGAAGGGCTTATCAGGATAGGTCAGCACAAAATGGCCCGTCTGCAGCAGGCGGTCGCAAAGGTAGTGGGCTCCGGCATAGCTCAGCTCGGCAGCATCCTTCAGTCCCTGCCTGCCCATCAGCGAGCAGTACATGGTAACGAACAGAGCCATCAGACTCTGGTTCGAGCAAATGTTGCTCGTGGCTTTCTGCCTGCGTATGTGTTGCTCACGGGCCTGCAGGGTAAGCACGAAAGCCCGCTGTCCTCTGTTGTCCACGGTTTTTCCTACAATACGACCAGGCATCTTGCGGATGAGCTTCTCCGTGCAGCACATGTAGCCCACATAGGGTCCTCCCCACTGCATGGGAATGCCCAGTGACTGCCCATCGCCCACAGCGATGTCAGCCCCCCACTCGGCCGGCGTCTTCAGCAGGGCCAGATCGGCGGCCACACTGTTCATGATGAACAGAGCCTTGGAGGCATGAATGACTTCAGCAAATCCGTCATAGTCCTCGACGATGCCGAAGAAGTTGGGCTGCTGAACCAGCACGCCGGCCACACCGCCCTCGGCCAGTTTCCTCTCCATGTCAGCACGCTGGGTGACACCGCCCTCGGCGGCAATCATCTCCAGCTCTATTCCATGGAAATGGGCATAGGTTCTGACGACAGCCAGCACCTTCGGGTCGATGGTTTCTGACACCAGCACCCGCTTCTGCTTCTTGCCTGCAGCCACAGCCATCATCACGGCCTCGGCGGTGGCGGTAGAGCCATCATACATGGAGGCGTTCGAAATGTCCATGCCCGTCAGCTCGGCCATCATCGACTGGAATTCGAAAATATAGTGAAGCGTCCCCTGGGAGATCTCAGCCTGATAGGGCGTGTAGCTGGTCAGGAACTCAGACCGCGAGAGCAGCTGTGGAATAACGGCCGGCGTATAGTGGTCGTAGACGCCAGCACCGGCAAAGCACACCAGCTGCTGGTTCTGACTGCCCAACTGCTGGAACAACTGACGCACCTCCAGCTCACTCATCTCCGAGGGAATATTGTAGTCGCCCCGGAAGCGAATCTGCTCAGGCACTTCGGCATAGAGTGCATCAGTGGAATCAACACCAATGCGAGCCAGCATGGACTGCAGGTCGGCCTCGGTATGAGGGAAATACTTATACATTGAAAATCATCGTTGAGTGTTGAACATTACTTGGCGCAGAAAGCCTCGTAGGCCTTGGCATCCATCAGGCTGTCAAGCTCAGCCTTGTCGCTCAGCTCTACCTTGATGATCCAGTTCTCGAAAGCATCCTGGTTGAGCAGCTCAGGCTGGTCATCCAGTGCATCGTTCACTTCAACAATGGTGCCGCTGACGGGCGAGATGATGTCGCTGGCAGCCTTGACGCTCTCCACGGCGCCAAACTCCTCGCCGGCCACCACTTCGTCGTCCACTTCGGGCAGGTCCACATAGACCACATTGCCCAGGGCGTTCTGTGCATAATCGGTGATGCCGATATAAGCAAAACCGCCCTCTACTCTTACATACTCATGTGACTCGCTGTAATAGAGTCCTTCAATCACTTTTGCCATATTGCTATTGTTTTTTGTTTATTAATTATCTTATATAATATGTTCTTCACTTACTATTTCTTATAGTGCTTGTCGTAGAAGCGCTTCTTCACCACTACTCCGGGGAACACCTTCTTGCGTATCTGGATGCTCAGCTCCGTGCCCAACTTGGCATACTGGCTGTCCACAAGGGCCATGCAAACACTCTTGTCAGAGGAGATGGTGTGATAGCCGGTGGTCACTTCGCCTATAGGTTGCCCATCGCCGTTGAGCACGCTGTAGCCATGGCGGGGTATGGCCTTGTCGTTCAGCTCAATGCCCACCAATTTCTGCTTGGTTCCATTCGCTTTCTGCTGGCGCAGGGCTTCACAGCCAATGAAGCCGCCTTCCTTGTCGAGTTTGACAAACATCGACAACCCAGCCATGACAGGCGAGATGTCCTCGCTCAGCTCGTCGCCATAGAGCGGCAGGCCCACCTCAAAGCGCAGCGTGTCACGGCAGCCCAGTCCGCAGGGCTTCACCCCCGCGGCCATCAGCTTGTCCCAGCATTCACGAATGTAGTCGTGCGAGGCGTAGATTTCAAATCCGTCCTCACCCGTATATCCAGTGCGTGAGATGATAACGTCGCCGATAGTCTTGCATGTATAGAACTCCAGCTCCTTGCAGGCCAGTCCCAGCACGCGCTCTACGACGGCCTCCGACTCCGGTCCCTGCACAGCAATCTGCCCATAGTAGTCCGAGCAGTGCCGCATGTCAATGTCGAATCCCTGAGCCTGCTGCTGCATCCATGCCCAGTCCTTGTCAATGTTGGCCGCATTGATGACGAGGAAGAAGTTCTGCTCCTCCATCTTGTAGACCAGCAGGTCATCGACGGTGCCGCCATTCTCGTAGCACATCATGCCATAGAAGATTTTCCCGGCGGGAGCACCGCTGACATCGTTGGTAAAGATGTGCTGCACAAAGCGCTCGGCCTCTTTTCCCCGCACTGACACTTCACCCATGTGACTGACGTCGAACACTCCACAGGCTGTACGCACGGCCTGATGCTCATCGGTGATACCTGAATACTGAATGGGCATGTCATACCCTGCAAAGGGCGACATCAGAGCCCCCAGCGCCACGTGTTTGTCGTAAAGACAGGTTTGCTTGTTT
The DNA here is from genome assembly GCA_946541275.1 of uncultured Prevotellaceae bacterium. Classification (GTDB taxonomy): domain Bacteria; phylum Bacteroidota; class Bacteroidia; order Bacteroidales; family Bacteroidaceae; genus Prevotella. The sequence goes on along the minus strand of CAMNJH010000065.1, from coordinate 5,930 downwards.
TCCATATTAACTAGTTAACAGATGAATAAAATCGTCTCGTGTGAGGTTCCTCACCACATCATCCAAGCGCTCAGGCAATGCCTGAGCCAAGGCTCCAGGTTCCAGCTTCACGCCCCGCATCCGGCTGAGCAGGGCGTCCAGCTCACCTAGCAGGAAGTAGTCGCCCATCAGGTTGGCGCCCTGAATGACGCCGTTCTTCAACTCCAGTCTGGCCTCCAGCTCGCCTACACCCTCTATGCGGGCACGCTTCACCAGCGAGTACTTGGGATTGCGCCCGTAGATGAACTCGTCCGTCAGGTACTCCTGCTCCACCAGCTCAATGGCGTGCACATCCGCCTCAGTCAGCAGGATTTCTCCCACGCACAGGTTCTGGCGCACAAAGGCCTTGAACTCATCCAGGCCGATGCTGACATAATCTTTCAGCAGGGCTATGTGCTGGCGCACGCTCTGCACGCCTTTCGACGTCAGTTTCGCGCTGCTGGGTGTGATGGCGCCCAGCATGTTCTCCATGCACGTGTCATAGAGCATAGTGCCATGCACAATGCTCCGTCCTGGCAGGTGGTAAAAGGCATTGCCACTCACTTTCCGTCCGTCAATGAGCACGTCATTGCGACCGCTGCTAGTGGCTTCCACCCCCAGCTGCCGCAGTACCAGAATGACCATGTTGATATAGCGATGAAAAGTCAGGCTGACGCTGTCATCCTTCGTGACGTATGACAACATCACGTTGCTCTTGTCAGCATACACACACCCGCCACCGCTCTTCCGCCTGTACATCTGTATGCCACGTCGCCGGCAGAAGTCCACATTCACCTCGTTCTCTATGAGCTGATTGCGACCTAGGATGATGCTGGGCTCCACCTGCCACATGAAGAAGCAGTCAGTCTCATCGATGCTCCTTGCCACATATTCTTCCATGGCCAAATAGAACGAAAGCCGCCTCTCGGCAGTGCGCACTTGGGGAGGCAGGGCGATGTACTTCATAGTCTTCTGGATTACGACTGCAAATTTACTCAAAATAAACGTAACTGCCAAAAGAAAGTGAAGAAATATTTAGCCCCTCACACCACGCGGACCAGGCGGCAGCAGTTCACCTTTCCCTCGATGGGATAGACAGGGGTGGGACCTCTCAGGTGCTACCACCACCAGCCATTGTCATCTATCTTGAAGTTCACCTCAATGTTCACTTTGAGCAGCGTTCCCTCATGGGGATACTGGTACTGCATGACCACGGTATGTTCATCGTCCCAGCAGTTTTTGGGATGCACGCCACAGTTCCAGTTCCACAAATCGCTGAACACCTCTATATAGACGTGGCCATGCCCCCAGTCGTAGGGCTCACCGTCCTCGTCGAACCACCCGCCAAAGGCGCCGTTGGTATTATTGGGGCCCTCCGTGCCGTCGTTGTACAAGGGGATAATGCTCACGTTGGGTTCGCTGAACTGGCTTTCCTCCAGTCCCATCAAAGCCAGCACCTTGCTCTTGCTCACACTGACCTTCACGCTCTGGTCATATCCTCTTGCCCTGTCCATGGTCACGGTAGTGCTAATGGTGCCACACAGGCGCTGGCCGCTGACGGCGGTAGTGTCGGGCACGGGAATATTGGCAATGAGGCCAGTCATGAAGTCAGCGCGCTGCTCCAGCCATTGGTGCATCCTCTCCACCTCCGTGTCGAAGTCCTTCCCCCAGATGGGCCAGCGCTGCGCCTCGCGCTCCATGGCCCCCGAGCTGCGCAGCTGGGCCACGTACTTCATGCACTCGTCCCAACCATGGCTGACGATGCTGTCCTTCACCTGAGTCCAGTGCTCTTTGTAGGCCTCCACAAACTCGGGACACGCAAAGAGGTCGGTGAAGAACTGGGGCACGTAGCTATAGTTGCCATTGCGCTTCAGGGGATTGGTGCCCATCACGGTTTCATGATAATCGGCAAAGAAATTGTGGCCCGTGGTCATCGTAGCCCAGTCGAAGTCGTAGCCGGCATCAAAGTCCCACAGAGGGCCCATCACCCAGGGACCGTCGCCGTCCTTGTGCATGAAGACGGAGCGTGGAGCTGACAGCTCAACATTGTAGATGAACTCCTGCAGCTGCACGTACTTGATGAACGAGGGCACGTCGAGCAGCAGCTTCACCAACTCATAGTCATGGTCCTTGATGGCCTGCTCCAGTTTTGCGAACTCGCTGCGCACGCTGTCCACGGTATGGCTGGTAAAGCGCTCCTCGTCAGGGTATTTCACGCAGAGGGGCATGCGGTAGACGCGTGACTGGCAGTTATCCTCAGCGCCAGGGCTTTGGTCGGGGCCGTCGTCCACATCCAGTGAGATGAGGATGCCATGCTCGTCGCTCACATCGACACGGTTCTTGTTCTGCTGCACCTGCTCCGTGAGCTGGTACACACCACGATAGTCGCCATTGACAATCAGCTCCACATAACGCGTATGATTGGTGTAAGGCAGCCCCAGCCACCGGCCAGTCTCAAAGACAAACGTGTTCATCAGGTCGGTCACATCACGATAGTTGGCCAGCAGCACCCAGCTCTTGGCTTTCGCCAGGCCCAGCATCTTGTGCTTGTCAAGCAACTTCAGGCGCAGGGGCTTCTTGTCGTACCACAGGAACGAGCTGTTGCCACGGCCGCGAATCTGAGCTAGAGCGGAGAAGTCGGAGAAGGAGCCCTGCGCGTTCAGGGCCAGGTGGCAGTCCTTATAGGTTTCCCTCGACGTGATGTCGCGGCCATCGGCAGTCGTGATGTAGAGCTGGAACACGCGGTACGGGTCCTTCGTCTCCAGCAAGGGGTCATCCTCAAACGTCAGGCTGTCAACGCTCTCCAGGCGGAAGGGCACCGTCTGAGGGCCGTGCACGTTGAACTGCAGGTCGGTCAGGTCAGCACTCAGGGTGATGTCGGCAATACTGTCAACAGTAACGGGGATATTCCATTGAGCCCCCAGCCCGTTCATGTAGACATGGGCACGCTGCTGCCCCCAGGCCATCTGCCACGCAAGGAGCACGAAAGCCATCTGCACCCAGCAAAGCACCTTATGTTTCATCATCACTATTTAAGGTTTAATATTGATAATTATGGTAACAGGCTGCAAAATTACAAAAAATAATCCACTTTTTCACAGAAAGACAAGGTTTATTCAAAAAAAATGCGTAAGTTTGCAGCTGAAAAAACGAACAAGCAAACAAACACCGAGGCAATGGCACTGAATCTGAACAAGAACCTGAAGTTGTACTACTCCATCAAGGAAGTGGCCGAGATGTTCGGCCTGAACGAGAGCACCCTGCGCTACTGGGAGACGGAGTTCCCCTACCTGAAGCCCAAGACCACCGGCCCCAACAAGGTGCGCCAATACACGGAGAAAGACATTGAGCAGATTCGGCTCATTCACAACCTGGTGAAAGTGCGCGGCTTCAAGCTGGCTGCCGCCCGGAAGATGATTAATGCCAACCGCGACGGCTCCGACCGCAAGGCCGAAGTGCTGACGCGACTGATTGACATACGCTCCGAGCTGCAGCTGATGAAGCAACAGCTGGACGGACTCCAGTAGCCACTGCCAGAGCAGTTTTGCTTTATCATCACCCTCCCCTCTCCTTCTTTCCCAGATGCTACTTTTTTAGTAGGAAACGCGAGGCCAAAGGAATCTTGAATCATGGCATCACAGCGTTACCTTGTGGGTGATGTTGCCTTGGCGCACTATATAAACCCCATGAGGATGTCCATGAAGGCTCTTTCCACAATAACGGCCTGAGACGGTGAATACTTGATAGGGTTGATGAAGGTCTATTCGAACATCTGCAATTGAAGATGGAACGAACGTGTAGTTAAGTCTCTTGTCCATCCACTCTACGCGTTGACTGATGAAGCGCCTCACATTCTGCACCTCTTGTTCATAGCTTCCCCAAATATGTGGATTTTGGTGTACCCAGTCCAACATGACAGGCCATCGCATGAAATTCAGTTCCTGCGACTGCTGTAGTTCAGCCTCCAAGGAATCAACATAGAGCGTCAAGCTCTCCTTGTTCAGGCCGTTTTGTCGGGCTTCATCCCACAACTCCACCAACTGAGCTTTTGCCTGCGAATCGTTTATCACGATACGATCCACAAAAGTACGCATATTGCCCGCAGAACTGCCACCACTACGATAGATAAAATCAGTCTTGGAGTTTACCGGATAGGTGCGGTTATCATTGTCGAACGCCAAGTCGAAATCCCATACCGGCCCTGTATATACGATGTCATCATCGCGCTTTTTATACATGAACACGCTCCAATAGGTATCGGTGTTTCCCGACAGTTCACCCACGAGGAAATGTCGCAGGAAGGTATTAAGGTCTAAATAAGTACGCCATTGGCTCTCCAACTTGTTAAAATGGTTCCTGATGTAGTTGAATTGCACGTTGGCTATTGAGTCTTCATCGGGCGACTTGATGGTAACGGGGTTGCCTTGATTAGACCAGAACCATTTTTGCTCCTGGTCGGCGTACGCATCGATTTCAAAGAAATAGCCACCCGTGAGCGCACTCCCCGAAAGGTCCTGCGGTGTCATTTCGGTGATGTTCACGCGGTTTTTGTGTACCTCTACTTGGTCGCATAACTGATAACATCCTTTGTATTCACCATTCAACATGACATCCACCGCACGGCCATAAGGAGTGTATGGCATCCCCATGCGGCGACTCAATTCGAAGGCTAGAAGATTGCGCATCAACGTCTTGTCGCCATAATTATTGATGAGCGTCCATTTTTTTGCTTTTGCGGGGGCATCAAGGACCTGCTTTTTCTTGTCGAACTTGATGCGATATGGCTTCTTGGGAAAAGTACGCGAATAATTACCACGCTCACGAATGGTGCCAGCCGCGGCTAGCAAGCTTTCTTCACCGTCGGCAATGATGGAGATTTGCGCTTCGATGTCGTTTTTCTTATCAAATGGAATTACGCCATTGAGTGTGTGAATACTCACGGTGGGAAGATTGGTCAGTTGATAGAGATTGCTATTGTCACCCTCACCCAGATGACCATAAAACTCTATTTCAGCAATGTTGCAACGAGCATCCGAAGGACCGATGTAGCGAACATAGCGGAAACCAGCAGAACAGTTGACGGTTGAATATGAAATCACACCTATCGTACCACGTTCCTTAATAATATAGAGTGGCAGCGCATCCATAAAGTCTTCACGGTTGGCTCCCTCAAACACGCCCAGGACCACACGTGCCTCTCCGTGTACATCGTTTCGCGGCGACCAGCCCACCTTTGTAATGACATGTGGACTACCCAGATCAAGCCCTGTCCATGTGTAGCTACGCTCCCACGAAGCGAAATAAGTGTTCAGATTCCCATCGAATGCCATTTCACGGGTGTTAACCGTGGTAGATTTGTTGAATGTGCTATAATCCACTGTCTCAACAGTGCCAATCACTCTTCCTGTCAGTTTTCCATCTTCGGCCACTGCTGATACAGTTATCAGCAGCAGCAGACACATGACACATCGCCTTATCTTGTCGGGGACCACCTTACTTATCATTACCATAAATGCCTTAAGCTCTTCGTTCGTTTAATTGCAAATTTACGCTGCAAAGTTACAACATTTCCCCGACATTCCTGCGGTTTCGGTGTTTTTTTCACTTCATCTGGATGATGTAAAGACAGAAATAAGACAGAAAGAAGCCACCCGAGGAGCCTTTTCGTGAGGTGTAACTACGCTTAGGATATCTAATATAATAACGGATTACCAAGACAAGTAGTCTTTTCTGCGAATAACATACTTCTCACGGATATAAAGAGGAAGAAACGCTTTTTTGAAATGATACTAATGATAGTATTTGCAACTTATTGTGTACCAATTTGTTTCGCTTAAAACGGTAGAAAAGTGATGGCGTGGATTTAATAGAGGATGAAAAAGACGAAGATTTAACGTATTTAACTTTTGCAA
>CAMNJH010000064.1 GCA_946541275.1 uncultured Prevotellaceae bacterium | reverse complement strand
CGCGATGCTGTATATAACTATGTTAGCCAGCATTATGGAAGTGTAGCATAAATAGAGAATAATTGAATATGGAAAACGAGATTTTTCTAACTATTCGCTTTCTATCAGTTCCATATTGGGCCTGAACAACATTTCGATGCCCGATGGCACGGTGAGAAAGGTGGTTGCGAAGAAAACTGTGGATAACTGTGTGGATAACTTATTGAAAAAGGAGTGGAAAACTATTTTCCACTATTCACTGAGGGAAAAACAACCAGTTATTCTTCAGAAAAACAAAAGTTTTCCACCTTTTTTTGCTGAAAAAAGATATAAACTTTGTAAATTTGCACCATCAAAGCAAATAGTGGATAAAGTAACCATGTGTTTCATTATCAGCAGATAAGTATTAACACCTGCGGTGGATATCTTCTTTCCAAAGGTGGAAAACGAAATGAACAAGGAAAAAGGCAAAAAGTTTTCAACTTATCAACGCCTTATCATTCCTATCATTTCTATTTTTTAAAAGAAAAAGAAAAAGAAAAAATAATAATGCTATGTTGAAAAACGAGTGGATTGAACAGGGATATATCAATGAGATTCCTTCAGGCACCGTCTTCGAGGGAATGGAAAGTATGGACAAAGGTCAGTGTGAAGCTGTACTGAAAGCAGAGATTCGCAAGCTGTGCCAGGAGAAGAATGCGGTGTTGCTGGCTCACTATTATACGACGGGTGACATTCAGGAGGTGGCCGACTTCATAGGCGACTCATTGGCGCTGGCCCGCAAGGCGGCACAGACGGATGCGAAGATTATCGTCATGGCTGGCGTGCACTTCATGGCAGAGACGTGCAAGCTGCTGTCGCCCGACAAGCTGGTGCTCTGTCCTGATCTGAATGCAGGCTGCTCGCTGGCTGACAGCTGCCGGGCTGAGGATTTGAAGAGATACAAGGAGGAGCATCCGGGCTACAAGGTGGTGAGCTATGTGAACACCACGGCGGCCGTGAAGGCACTGACCGATGTGGTGGTGACCAGTGGTAATGCGAAGCAAATAGTGGACACGTTCCCGAAGGATGAGAAAATCATTTTCGGACCTGACTATAATCTGGGCTCGTATATCAATGCCATCACGGGCCGCAATATGTTGCTGTGGCAGGGTGGTTGTCATGTGCATGAGCGTTTCTCGGTGGATGCCATTGTCCAGCTGAAGCAAGAGCATCCACAGGCATTGGTGCTGGCTCATCCTGAGTGTAAAGGGCCAGTGCTGAAGGTGGCCGACGTGATTGGCTCTACGGCCGTGTTGTTGAAATATGTGGTGGAACACGCTGAAGGCGAATATATAGTGGCCACCGAAGCCGGTATTCTGCATGAGATGGAGCGGCAGTGTCCTGACACGGTGCTCTATCCTGTTCCGCCGGAGATGAGCGGTGAATGGCAGTCGGACAATGAGAAGTATGGCTGCCACTGTAACGAGTGCCAATATATGAAGATGAACACACTGCTGAAAATATATAATTGTCTGAAGTATGAGTGGCCCACGGTGGAGGTGGATGCGGAAACAGCGCAGGCTGCAGTGAAACCCATTCAGCGAATGTTGGAACTGTCATAGTGAAGGATGAGGAAGGCTGAGAAGATGAGAAAAGGCTTTTTGGAGTTGGTAGTGTGTGGCAGCATGTGTCTGTTCAGCCAGTCACTGATGGCGCAAACGGTGTATGTACAGATTGAGAACGAAGCCGTTTTTAGTTATCTGAACAGGGTGAAGTACACACGTGAGAGCGCGACGCAGATTGACGACTATCTAGTGGCGGCCGACGAGCAGCGTCTTGACATTCCCAGGCCGGCCATTCTCTCGTTGCCAAGGACGATGGCCGATTCGCTGACGGTATGGTATGGGGAGGAGTCTGATTTGTCGGATGCCACGAAGCTTCAGGTCAGTCGCCAGTCGCCCAGGATTGAAATTTACAACTTGATACCTGAGCATGTGTACTATTACCAGATAGAGGCAGATGGCGAAGTGCTGAAGCAGGGTGAGATAAGACCGCGTGGAACGGTGCGGATGATTTACCTGCCCAGCGTGCGAAATGTGCGTGACATGGGCGGATGGGTGAACGAGGACGGACTGCGCATTAGGTATGGAATGATTTTCAGGGGCAGTGAGCTGAACGGTGACCATGTGGCAGACTCAACCGACCTTGAGACGCTGAAACAGTTGGGCGTAGGTGCTGAGATTGACATGCGCTACAGTGATGAGAATGAGGGGTCGGGCATCAGTGCGCTAGGCTTTGAAGAGGGTGATGACTATCTGTTCACTGACAACAGCGGTTGTTGTGACCCATCGCATCTGACCAGCTATCATTGGACTTCGCGATACAGGAAGGAGTTTGAGTTCATTGTGGCCAGTCTGAAGCAGGGTCGTTCGGTATATCATCATTGTGTATGGGGTGCTGACCGTACGGGCATGCTGGCGTTGCTCATGGAAGGGCTGCTGGGCATTGACTATGACCAGATGATGAAAGACTATGAGCTGACGTCCTTCTATTCTTACAGGCAGAAGGACAACATTGACTATGCCATTGACTATATAGAGACGCTGCCTGGAGCTACGCTGCAGGAGAAGTTCCTGTATTACTTCGTGCAGAAGCTCTATGTCAGGCGTGCTGATGTGAGCTATTTCATAGAGACCATGTTGGAGGAGAACGACATCACTGTAGGCGTTGAGGAACTGAAGAAAGAGAAGCTAGTGAAAAAGGCTCCGGCGGTGTTTGACCTTCAGGGCCGTCGTGTGCGGGGTGAAGGCCAGGGATTGAAAATCATGGTAGGCAGCGATGGCAGCAGGAAGAAAGTGCTCACTTCACTACCTTTTTCCCGTTGATGATGTAAATACCCTTTGACAGTGACTTATCATTCAGTCTGCGTCCGCTCAGGTCGTAGACTGAATTTATTTTCCCAGTATTGACAGTGGGTTGATTTGCAATGCCGGAAATATCAATGGAAATGGGGAACTCATGCCGGTCGAGCAGATTCATGTGTGTGGTAATCCATCGGTCAATATTCTCCATTTCATATTTGAAGTCAATGGGCTCGAAGTCAATGTCGCTGTCGCGGCTCCATCGCAGCGTTTCGCGGTTGGCGGCTCCGCTGCTGACAATGATATCGTAATAGTCGTGATAGCGTTGCTTCAGGGCCTGGTTCGACAGGATGCTGGTTCGCAGCTCCTTGTAGCGCTGGTTTACCTTCTCGTTGAAATTGTCAACATTGAGCGTGATGAGGCGTCTGGTGAGCCCGAAGGACATGTCGAACAGCAGATAGGGTGATGTGAAGTCAACGTTGTATCTGGCTGCCCAGGGCTGACCCACGGTGCAGTCTAAGTCCCATGCTCCCAGCGTCAGTCGCTTGTCTTCATTTTTGTCATAGACGGCCCAGAAAATATTCTTGCCGTAGTTGTCGAGGGCATTGAGCGAGCTGCCGAAAACGCAGTAGTCGACCAGGGGCGGAATGTCGAAATATTCGGCTACATGGTCAGCAAATTCCAGGTCGCTGCTCATCACTACAAAATCAATGGCATTATAGAGTGTTGACCAGTCGGTGGTGTCATTATCGGCCAAGTCGGGGTATTTCACCTCAAAGGCATTCCATTGTTCCGACAGGTTATCGGCAGGAACATATAGGGTGTCGTACATCAGGGCATATTCCCACTTCTTGGCCTTGTAGAGACAGCCCCTGATGTGTCCTGTTTGCTTGTCGACCTTCTTTACCTTCATCTGCTTGCGGTCCATATTCTCAGAGAAGTTGTAGAAGCCCATATATTGGTCATTGAGAAAAACTTCCACCAACTGGCCTTTCACGCCGGAATGTGCATTGGGCTCGCGGTCAATGTAATAGGGAGGGGTTGCCATATCATTCCAGATGTCCATGGCCACACGATTGCGCAGACGGAACACGTCAGCCTGTCCGGCATCGAGAATCCAGTTGTTGTCATTGCGCATGCCGAGCAGAGACTTGTCGTTGTTCAGCTTGATTTTGTAGTTCCGCTTGTGTTTGTCGTCTGTATTGGTGATGCCACCGCGCCATTTGATGGTGGATGGCAGGGTGTCAATGGAAGCCTTGTTGGGTTCGTAGAGCAGCAGTGTGCCTGGCTGATAATCATAGCCGAAATCGCCCTGTAGTTGGAGGATGGGCAGGAAGGTGAACTGCAGATGGGCAGAAAGCATCACTTTGTTTTTTCGCCGCAGCTGCAGGGAGTAGCTTTTTCCTTCAGAGATATCACTGAAAACGAACACGTTGCCGTCATTATTGGGTTGATGGGTGAAATAGACCTGAAGGTCAGGTTCAACGGATGTCACGGTAAACTTGTTTCCCTTGCTGAAATCTGATTCCGGCACACTGGCCAGGAACGTGTTCGTCAGCTTGTCGTACGGAAGAGGAACTCCGTTGAGACACAGCTGGGCGCTCAGTTGTAGAGTGGCCATCAGCAGGAGGAAAAACAGGCTGGTTCGTTTCACGTAAGTTTATTTTTCGGCAAAAATACAAAATAATGCGTAATTATCCAAACAATGAACGTAGAAAATACGCAGTTCAGCAAAAAACAGAGGATGACTTGCCAGTAAAAACCAGCATAATCGAAGCTGAGGTGATGTAACAAAGTGGCTACGGCCATGGGTACTGCCCCACAGAAAAAGTAGTAGTAGAGTGAGTGCTGACCTACGAAGCTGAGGGCATACCATCGGGGGAGCAGCCGGCTGACTTCAATGAGTAGAATGATGCCTGTCAGCATGTCGACAATAAACAAGGGATAGCATGTCACCTCGACACCATCGACAACCCATGACTGGTGGCTATGCTGGATGTAGATTTTCAGGGGAATGAGCAGGGCCAGGCAAAGGGGAATGAGCAAGGGGGAAGCAAAACGTGAGAACAAATGTTTATAACGATTGACCAGATGACCAGCATAGAGGAAAAAGTAGGCAATGAGCGAGTTGTGCAGCTTCCAGTAGTTGTGTGCATCGTCCAGTCGGCCCGTAAGCAGCCAGGCTATGATGATGGCCAGCCAAGGCATGAGATGAAATAGCCAGTTCTTCCTGAAACTGAGCACCAAGGCGAACTCTATTTCGGCCATGGTCAGCGTGGCTACAAACCAGGAACCTTTGCCCAGGAATATATTGATGAGCACTTCAGGCAGTGTGTGATCTGTTGTCAGTGCTTTTGGCAGGGCCAGAAGTAGCGTGAATACAAAGTAGGGAATGAGTATGGAACGTACAATGGCGTGTAACTTCCGGCTGAGCGAGAAGGGACGTTCATTCCTGTGAAACAGATATCCTGACAGGAAGAAGAAGGCTGTGAGCACATTGGCCACATAGTAATTGTAGGGAATGAGGTCAGTGCCGGCATAGTATGCTTCCGTGTGAAAGAGTAGGATGGCGAGCATGCAAATGCCACGCATCTGGTCAATCCATAAGGTACGCTGCTTATCCATGCCTATGTTTGAATTGGGAAAGCCAGATGGCTGACAACATGATGACAAACGGCATGAACGGTTGGTGGAAACGGGCTTCGCCATGACCTACAAACAGGAGCATGAGCGTACCTACGAGAATGATGGCCAGGGGGAGCAGATGGCTGCGACGATGGAAACGACGCAAACTGAGCCCCGCTGTGAGCAAAAGAACATAGTAGAACAATAAATTGGCCACTGTGAGCCATTGAACGGCTGAGAAGCGCGGAAAATGGCTTTTCAGCGTATTCAGGCTCAGTTCTTCATACATATATTCACGCTGTTGCTTGTTTGGCAGAAAGACGCAAAGGTTTACATTGTCGGATACATAGGTATTGGCCAGCTTAGCGGGCATCTGGCTTATGTATTCCCATTTGTTCTGGGACAGCCAGCTGAAAAACATGGTGCGCCAGGCATCATCTTTCTGCGAAACATTGAGTCGGGTGTTGTGGCAGATGGTTGAGGGGTCAGTATTGAAGGTGCCGCGGTCGCTGTCTTGGTCCCAGGAATATTGCATCAGGGCCATCCAGCCCGTCTTTGATTGATAGAGGAATAGTCCTGTACGAAAATAGGTGAGTGAACCGATGATGCAGATGGCAGCAACATATCCGGCCAGCAGTCGGAGACTCTTCTTCAGGTTGAAGAAGAAGAAAATTAGAAGTGCCGCCAAAAAGACAATGGAGAACGGGCGAATCCAGTTGCCTAGGGCTAGAAAGATACCTGCCAGAAAATAGTGCTTCCTAGTCACACAGAGCCATACGGCCAGCATGGCAAAGAAGATGAAAGGTACCTCACTAAGTACTGATGTGGCTTCACCGTAATTGGCTGGATAGACCAGATAAAGAAGGAGTGCGATGAAGGCTGCAGCAGGCTGTAACAGTTGGCGGGCAACGAGATAGAGCAGCCAGGCAGTAGCTCCCTTCATGAGGGCATAGACTACCAGTAGGGGAATCACGGAACCTGTGAGCCAGAGGGAGGCTGCTACAGCATTGATGGCACCGGAATTCCATAGAAAGGCATAATGATTGAGCTGGGACGCTACAGGATATAATGACCCATGGGCCAGACTTTCCCTGGCCAGGGCTATGTAGCCATTGCTGTCAGGATAGGGTGTGTAGCCAAGGAGGAATACCAGCCCCACCTGTATCAGCGTGAATAGCAGGACGAGCGGGATGACTATTTTATCACGGCTATTTTGCATACCGTTCCTTTTTTGCCATCGCTAGTGGCTGTGGCCACCATGTAGACACCGCTGGCAACACGACGACCTGAGCGGTCGCGTCCATCCCATGTGAAGGTACCGCCATTGGAACGTCCCTGAGCCACGAGTTGACCACTGGTGGAGAGAATCTTCACGTCGGCATTGAGCGAGAGACCGACAATGGTAATCAGTCCATTATAGTCGGCTGATACGGGATTTGGATAGGCATAGATATTGTCCTTGGACATCTCAACAGAGGCTTCTGTGGCATCGCTCATATAGGAGCAGAGACCATTCTCAGTACCAAAGAATACTTCGCCCGTTTCATTGTTGATTTCAATGGACTCGATATTATCTGAGAGCAGGGGACTGTTTGTAGTAGTGAAATTGTGTATCTGGGTCATGTTGTCGGCACTGATGAGGTAGACACCAGCTCCGTAGGTTCCAATCCATTTCCGGCCTCCGCCGTCAATGGCAATGGCTGAGACATTGGCTCCGTTGAGCAGATAGTCAGCGTAGTTGGAACCGTCATTGCGCGGCACTTTCACCTGAGTGACATGGATTTCGGGCTTGTACATATTTTCTTTTTCAATGAGGAACGGGCCTACGCTGGTGCCCACCCAGATGTTTCCATCGAAATCTTCTGTGATGCAGTGGGGGCGATAGATTTCATAGCTGGTGCCATCCTGATTAATCAGGGTGTAGAAGCTGCTGATAATCTGGTCGGTTTGTGGATTATAGCAGAAGAAAGCAGGGTGTCCCCAGTGGTCGTTTACAAACCAGATCATGTTCTCACTGTCAATGAACAGGCTTCGCAGCGCATCGTGGCTCTTTCCGTTTATCATCAGCTCCTCTTGGGGATGAGAGGTGAGCTGACCGTCCTTGGGAATGGCCATGATGGAATTGTCGGACACCTGACTCTGCAGAAGCCAAAGATTTCCGTTGGCATCGTATTTCACTGACTCCACAAGTACATACTTATTACTAGTAGTTGCGGTATGAAGAATGCTGTTGTCCTTGTGATAGTATTTCACCAACTTGTCGTCGTAGTATTCAAACAGGCCCAATCGGGCACCTGCGAAGATATGGTGACTATCATTAGGGTCTACATCAACGGAAAGCATGTTCTCAAAGACCCAGCCGTTTCCGTCTGTACCATCAACGCCAGTCATGTCATCCTGCAGAAAGCTCCATTCATTGCCGTCAAAGAGTTGTATGGTGGCTGAGCGTGGCAACTGACCATCGGCCCCATATCCGCCTCCACAGGAGTAGAGAATATTGTTTTTCATCAGCAGGAATCCGAAGAAATTGTGCTTCGGGCCTCCTGGCTTCAGGGTTTTCACCAGTTCCAGGTATTCTGTCCAGTCAGTCAGGTCAGTGGCAAAGAGTCCCTGGGGACTATCTGTGCTAGGGGTCCAGCTATGCGGATCAATGAGGTTCTTCGATATCGGAGCCTCCAGGATGGTTCCGTCATCGGTCTTGGCATAGATATTGGAGCCGGCAATATCTACATTCGTGATGTTCTTGTCAAGAATATAGGATTCTGACACCTCTGCCCGTAGCGTGTTGAGCTTCACTATACCAAAGCCCGTGGAAAGATAAGCATAGATATCGTTGATGAAGATGCTGTTCACGGTCTTGTCCTGCGTCATCGTCTTGGAGTAGAGGGCGCTGATATTGGTAACATTACCACTCAGGTCCATCAGATCTATGTTTGAATTCTGATAAACGATGACCAGTCTAGAGGCGGCATCGTTCCAGGCAATGTGCGTGATGTAGGTATCACTGAGGCTGTTCACCTTATCGTAGGTGGTGATGGCATGATCGTTCAGATTGTAGCTGTATAGTCCGTTGGAAGCCCTAACAAAGAGCATTTTGTTTCCCTTGATAATCTGCTGGGGTTCGTAATAGGATATATATGCCCGCCAAGTGCCTACTTGTGCAAAGGCACTCAGATGAATCAAGAAGGCAAAGATGAGCAGGATGTGAAGTTTTTTCATATTCTATTGAGTAGATAATCTGCTAATTTCTGTGTGGCGCGGGCTCGATGGCTGATTTGATTTTTAACTTCCTCGCCCAGTTCAGCAAAGGTCATGTCATAGCCATCTGGACGGAAGATGGGATCATAGCCGAACCCATGGCTGCCACTTCGGGCGCGGGTAATCTCACCCTCGACAATGCCTTCAAACAAATGCTCCTGCTTGATGCTGGTGCAGCCACAGGGACAGATGTCCTTTTTTTGTATTAACGCAATGACAGTGCGAAATCTTGCCTTCCGATTGTTATTTTCTCCTAATTCCCGCAAAAGGCGTGACATATTAGCTTCGCTGTCGTGTGATTTATCTAGATTGGCTAGATTATCTAGATTATCTAGACCTTCTAATTTATCTAGATTTTCTAGACTGGCATATCTGGCTGAGTAGATTCCAGGAGCCCCGTTCAGGGCATTAACCTCCAGTCCAGTATCATCAGCAAATACACTGCAATGGTAATGCTGCCAGATGTATTCGGCTTTCTGGCGGGCATTTTCCTCCAGTGTAGTGCCTGTTTCGGGAATATCAGCGTTACAGCCAATGTCATTCAGTGAAAGCACTTCTATGCTATTGCCCAGAATCTGGCGGACTTCTTCCAGTTTGTGTTGATTATTCGTTGCGAAGACTATCTTCATTGTCAGTTATGATTGGAGTTTTAACTTTGATTTGGTCAAAACCTTCGCCAAAGACACCGATGACAGAGCTCTGCGACACGAAGGCATTGGGGTCAATCATCTTGATCAGGCGGAAGATGATGGTACTCTCACTTTTCTTGGCTAGGATACAGAGTACGCGGCGCTTCTGTCCCGTGTACCAGCCGTGTCCGTCAAGAATGGTAACGCCGTGGTCAAGTTTGGTGCCGATAGCATTGGCTATCTCCTGCCATTTCTCGCTGAAAATCATGAATTGTACCGACTGTCGGCGGCGGTTCATCACATAGTCCAGCATAAAGTTCTCAATAACCATGGTGCAGAAACCAAACACTACTTTGTGTAGTCGTTCCAGCAAATCGCCAAACTGAGGAATAAACAGACAGGAGCCAATGATGATAAGGTCGACGAAGGTGAGCACGGTGCCCAGAGAGACATTGTGGAATTTGTTCACGGAGGCGGCAATGATGTCTGTGCCGCCAGTGGAACCATTGTTCAGGAAGACGATGGCCAGCGCCGTACCTGTGCAGATACAGCCAATGACCAACGACATGAAGTTCTGCCCCTCGCCCAGAATCTTCACAAAGTTGCCTTGATCATCCTTGGGGATGATTTCCTGTGCTATGCCTAGCAGTATCGTAAGCACCAAGATGGCATAGATGGTCTTGGTGAGGAATTTCCAACCCAGAATCTTCAGCCCCACTATGAGCAGTATGCCATTAATCAGGAAGTAAGTGTAGTTGATGGGGAAATGGGTGGCATAGTAGACAATGGCTCCGATACCCGACACACCTCCAGTGACAATCTCGTAGGGCATCAGGAAAAACGTAAAGCCAAAAGTATACAAAAGGAGGCCGAGGGTTATGCCTACATAATCCCCTACCTCCTTTAAAACGAGTTTGTGATCAATGGTCATTATTTACATACGATATTCACCATACGCTTAGGGACGATGATAACCTTTACTATCTGCTTGCCGTCAGTGTAACGGGCAGTGCGCTCGTCGCCCAGCACGGTCTGTTCTATGCTCTCCTTGTCGGCATCGGCTGAAAGCTCAATTTCAAAGCGCACCTTGCCGTTGAACTGAACACCCATCTTCATGGTGTTCTCAGCCAGGTATTCTTCATTCCACTTCGGCCATTGGGCATCGCAGACACTGCCTTCACCACCAAGCATCTCCCAAAGCTCTTCAGCCATGTGGGGAGCAAAGGGTGCAATGAGGATAACCAGCGTGCGCATTACCTCAGTGTTATGGCTCTTCAGTGCTGTCAGCTCATTTGTACAGGTCATGAAGGCCGAGATGGCGGTATTGAAGCTGAAAGCCTCAACGTCCTGTGTCACCTTCTTGATGAGCTTGTGCAGTGACTTCAGCTCATCGGGAGTCGGGGCTGATTCGATATTGCCGCAACCTGCTTGGCAGAGGTTCCAGAAGCGATTCAGGAAACGGTGGCTTCCTGTAATGTTGCTGGTGTCCCAGGGTTTAGCCTGCTCCACGGGGCCTAGGAACATTTCAAAGAGTCGCAGGGTGTCAGCGCCGTATTTCTCAACAATCATGTCGGGATTCACCACATTGAACATCGACTTCGACATCTTCTCAATGGCCCAGCCGCAAATGTACTTGCCGTCCTCCAGGATGAACTGAGCATTCTCATATTCTGGGCGCCAAGCCTTGAAGGCATCCAAATCAAGTATATCGTTCTGCACGATGTTTACATCGACATGGATGGGCGTCACATCTTTATATTGCTCTTTCAGATTCAGGCTGACGAATTTGCCCTTGTCGGCACCTTCGTCATTGACACGATACACGAAATTCGAGCGGCCCTGAATCATGCCTTGGTTAATGAGCTTGTGGAAGGGTTCATCCTCACATGCATAACCAGAATCATAGAGGAACTTGTTCCAGAAGCGGCTGTAGATAAGGTGTCCCGTGGCATGCTCGCTTCCGCCCACATAGAGATCCACGCAGCGCCAATACTCGTTGGCATCTCGGCTAACCAAAGCCTTGTTATTCTGGGGATCCATATAGCGCAGATAGTAGGCACTTGAGCCAGCGAAGCCTGGCATGGTGTTCAGCTCCAGGGGGAAGACCGATTTATTGTCAATCTCGTCGACCGACACCACCTTATCGAACTTGGTGTCCCAAGCCCACATCTTGGCGCGGCCCAGAGGTGGCTCGCCTGTCTCGGTGGGTTTGTACTCGTCAATCTCAGGCAGTTCCAGTGGCAGGCATTCCTTCGGAATCATGTAGGGCATGTTGTCCTTGTAGTACACGGGGAACGGCTCGCCCCAGTAGCGCTGACGGCTGAAGATGGCATCGCGAAGGCGGTAGTTCACCTTCACCCGACCCAGTCCTTTCTCCGTGACAAATTTCTTTGTGGCTGCAATGGCCTCCTTGACGCTTAGTCCGTTCAGTGAGAATCCGTCGAGGGCGGTCTTGCCAGCAGCGGGTGAGTTCATGACAGTTCCTTCCTTGGCGTCGAAGCTCTCCTGGCTCACGTCGGCTCCTTCAATCAGCGGAATGATGGGCAGTTCAAAATGTTTGGCAAAGGCATAGTCGCGGCTGTCGTGAGCAGGAACAGCCATGATGGCGCCAGTGCCATAGCCCGCCAGTACATATTCAGCAATCCAGATAGGAATTTTTTCTCCAGTAAACGGGTTGATGGCATAGCTTCCTGAGAACACGCCCGTTACGGTGTGGTCAATCTGACGCTCGCGCTCAGTGCGCTTCTTCACGTAGCTCAGATATTCGTCAACGGCCTTTTGCTGGTCGGGTGTGGTGAGCTGCTTCACCAGGTCGCTCTCAGGTGCCAGCACCATGAAAGTGACACCAAAGATGGTATCGGCACGCGTGGTGAAGATGGTGAAATGCTTGTCGCTGTCAGCCACTTGGAATTCCATTTCTGTTCCTTCCGAACGGCCTATCCAGTTGCGCTGTGCCTCTTTGATGGAGTCGCTCCAGTCAATCTCATCCAGTCCGTCCAGCAGTCGCTGTGCAAAGGCACTCACGCGCAGGCACCATTGGCGCATCTTCTTCTGCTCCACGGGATAGCCGCCGCGCACGCTGACGCCATCCACCACCTCATCATTGGCAAGCACTGTGCCCAGCCCTGGGCACCAGTTCACCATCGTGTCGGCCAGATAGGCTATGCGATAGTTCATCAGCACCTCCTGCTTTTTCTTCTCCGAGAAGTGGTCCCAGTCACTGGCGGTGAAATGCAGCTCCTCCGTGCCCAGTGCACCGCAGTTCTCAGTACCCATCAGCTCAAAGTGCTCAATCAGCTTGATGGTGGGCTGTATCTTGTTCGACGAAATACTATAGTAGCTCTTGAACATACGCTGGAAGGCCCATTGCGTCCAGTGATAATAGGCGGGATCGCAGGTGCGCACTTCGCGGCTCCAGTCAAACGAGAATCCAATCTTGTCCAGTTGCTCACGATAGCGGTTGATGTTCTGCTCCGTGGTGATGGCGGGGTGCTGTCCCGTCTGGATGGCATATTGCTCGGCAGGTAGTCCGTAGGCATCATAGCCCATGGGATTCAGCACATTGTAGCCCTGCAGCCGCTTGAAGCGGGCATAGATGTCGCTGGCAATGTAGCCTAGCGGATGGCCCACGTGCAGACCAGCTCCACTGGGATAAGGAAACATGTTGAGCACGTAGAATTTCTTTTTCTTCTCGTCTTCTACTACGCGGTAAGTGCCGTTTTCCACCCAGCGCTTCTGCCATTTCTTTTCAATGTCTCTGAAGTTGTATTCCATAATCATTTCGTTGTTTTTCTTTGCTTTAGCTTGCAAAGATACGGTAAAAAGACGAAAACGCAAAATAAAAGCCGAAAAAATATTCCCCTTTGGGTTTTTCTTCGTGACATAATGGGCCGAGAAAGTTAAATCGAGGGAAAAACACTTAATCGTTTCGTCTTTTCCAAAAAAACTTCGTAACTTTGCATCACAAAAGAAAAGACAAGAAGATGGCAAAGAAAGATGGTGAGCTGACCCCAATGATGAAACAGTTCTTCGACCTGAAGGCAAAGCATCCTGATGCGTTGCTGCTATTCCGCTGTGGCGACTTTTATGAGACCTATTGCGATGATGCTGTCACCGCGTCGCGCATTCTGGGCATTACGCTGACAAAGCGAAACAACGGGGCAGGTATGAAAGGCGACGAGATGGCCGGCTTTCCCCACCATGCCCTTGACACCTATCTGCCCAAGCTGGTCAGGGCAGGCATGCGCGTGGCCATCTGTGACCAGCTGGAAGACCCGAAGCTGACCAAGAAGCTGGTGAAGCGCGGCATCACTGAGCTGGTGACGCCAGGTGTGGCTCTCAGTGACAACGTGCTGAATTATAAGGAGAACAATTTCCTGGCCTCGGTGAACTTCGGAAAGTCAGCCTGCGGCGTCAGCTTTCTTGACATCAGCACCGGCGAATTTTTCACTGGTGAGGGAACGTATGACTACGTGGAGAAGCTGCTATCCAACTTCCAGCCCAAGGAAGTGCTCTTTGAGCGGGGACGCAAGCAGGACTTCGAGCGCTATTTTGGCAACCGTTATTTCACATTCGAGTTGGACGACTGGGCGTTTACTGAACAGACGGCCCGTCAGAAGCTGCTGAAGCACTTCGGTGTGAAGAGCCTGAAGGGCTTCGGCGTGGACCACCTGCACAGCGGCACCACCGCAGCCGGAGCCATTCTGCAATATCTGGAGATGACACAGCACACCCAGGTGAGCCACATCACCAGTATACAGCGTATTGAAGAGGAGAAATACGTGCGTCTGGACAAATTCACCATCCGCTCATTGGAGCTGTTGCAGCCCATGCAGGAAGACGGGCGCAGCCTGCTCGACGTCATTGACCGCACCGTGTCGCCCATGGGCAGCCGACTGCTGCGCCGATGGGTGGTGTTTCCCTTGAAGGATGAGAAGCCCATCAACGAGCGACTGGACGTGGTGGACTATTTCTTCCGTGAGCCCGACTTCCGCCAACTCATTGACGAGCAGCTGCACCGCGTAGGCGACCTGGAGCGCATTGTGTCGAAGGTGGCCGTGGGCCGGGTGTCGCCCCGCGAGGTGGTGCAGTTGCGCATTGCCCTTGAGGCTGTGGCACCTATCAAGGAGGCCTGCCAGCATGCACAGAACGACGTGCTGAAAGGACTGGGCGAGCGTCTCAGCCTGTGCGAGAGCATACGTGACCGCATACTGCGTGAGATTACAGCCGACCCCCCACTGATGGTGCAGAAGGGCGGCGTCATACGCGATGGCGTCAATACCGAACTGGATGAACTGCGCCGCATAGCCTACAGCGGCAAGGACTACCTGCTGCAGATACAGAACCGCGAGGCCGAGCAGACAGGCATTCAGAGCCTGAAGATAGGTTATAACAACGTGTTCGGCTACTATCTGGAAGTGCGAAACACCTACAAGGACCGCGTGCCACAGGAGTGGGTGCGCAAACAGACCTTGGCTCAGGCCGAGCGCTACATCACACAGGAGCTGAAGGAATATGAAGAGAAGATTCTGGGCGCTGAGGACAAGATTCTATCGCTGGAAGCACAGCTGTTCAGCGACCTGGTGCTGGCCATCCAGGAGTTTATTCCGCAGATTCAGATTAACGCCATGCTGATGGCCCGCATTGACTGTCTGCTGAGCTTCGCCAAGACTGCCGAGGAGCACCGTTACATTCGTCCCGTCATTGACCAAGGCGAGGTCATCGACATCCGGCAGGGCCGCCATCCGGTCATCGAGACCGAGCTGCCCCTAGACGAGCAGTACGTGCCCAACAACATCGTGCTGGACCAGGAGCGCCAGCAGATTATCATCATTACCGGACCGAATATGGCAGGAAAAAGCGCTCTGTTGCGCCAAACAGCCCTCATCGTGCTGTTGGCCCAGATAGGCAGCTTCG
>CAMNJH010000063.1 GCA_946541275.1 uncultured Prevotellaceae bacterium | reverse complement strand
GTGGACCTGGACTTCCAGTTTGCCTACGGCACCGACCTGAACAAAGTGAAGGATGCCATTCAGGAGATACAGAAGCGCAACAGCCTCATTCTGCAGGGTCCCGTGAAGGACAGCCCCGTGGTGGCTGCACCCTGGATTGGCGTGACCAAGCTGGGTGAGAGCGGCGTGGTGATGAACACCCGTACGTGGTGCAAGGGTGCCGACTACTGGACGGTGTATTTCTACATGAACGAGACGGTCTATCAGGAGCTGAAGGAGCGTGGCTTCATGTTCCCGTTCAACAGAATGGACGTCAACATCATAAATAAGTAACTTTTTTAGAGGTGAGAGGTAAGAGGTGAGAGGTGAGAGGATAGCTTGCACGCCTCTTACTTCTCACTTCTTTAAGACCAAAGGATGGTTGCTGTAAATAAGGAAATATCATGCTACTAGTGCTACTGGCGCTACCGTGGCTTGTATCACGCTGTGTTGCAGATAGTTGTGGGTGCACGAAGTCTGGTTTTTGTTGCTACCGGATATACTTTGGGAAAATGGCGTCGACTTTTTGAAAAACGGCGTTGACTTTTTAAAAAACGGCGTCGACTTTTTGAAAAACGGCGTTGACTTTTTAAAAAACGGCGTCGACTTTTTGTAAAACGGCGTCGACTTTTTGGAAAACGGCGTTGACTTTTGAAAAAAAGTCGGTGCACCACTTTTCTATATGTCTCATTTTGCACCTGAAACCCATGAGACATATAGAAAAGTGCCCGGTAGCACGAGTAGCACCATCGGTAGCACGAGTAGCACGTTCGGTAGCACGAGTAGCACGTTCTGAAGTGCTTCAAAAACAAAGTTCGTGCACCCGGAAACTGTTGCAAATCAAAATGATACGCTGCTCGGTAGCACGAGTAGCACTATAGTTTTGACAATGGTATATTATTTGAACTTTAGAGGGGAGAGGTGAGAGGTAAGAGGTAAGAGATTACTACTTTTGCTTCTTTTTCACCCTAATCTGGGCGTGCAAGCTATTCTCTTACCTCTCACCTCTTACCTCTCCCCTCTAATCAACAGCATCTTTGACCACCAGCCCTGCCAGCATGAAACCGAAGATGGCGGTGATGTGAGCCAGCGTGCCGTTAATCTGGGCTTTCGACGAGCACCACTCATGGTTGAGCAGGGCAGGATTGCCCGGTCCGCTCTTCGCCTTTGGGCACACACATTGTTCGGTGCCACAGGTGGCATTATGCCCCTTGTTCTGTAGCAGCTCATCGGAGAACACACAAAGGAATTTGCGTTTGGGATATTGCTTCGTCTGCTTGAACCGCTTACGAAGCGCACGGGCCAGCGGGTCGCCCTGAACCTTCCAGAACTCCGCCACCTTGATGCGCGTGGGGTCCATCTTCAGGGCAGCCCCCATCGACGAGAACAGCTTTGGCGCACTCTCACCATTTCCTTTCGCAGGGAGAGAGGTAGCCATCAGGATGAGCAACTGCTTGTCTTTCAGCGAGTCGATGGCATCAATGATGTAGTCGTAGCTCTCCAGATGGAAGCTGTCGGCCGTCTCAGCCGTGAATATTTGCTGCAGGGCGACGATATTTGCAGCAGGATTGATGGTGAGCAGCCGCTCACGCAGAGCATCCACCTTTACTTGTCCCACGGTTTTTGTCGTTGCCATCAGCTGGCGGTTGATGTTGGTGATGCACACACGGTCAGAGTCAACGATGGTCAGCTGGCTGATGCCCGAGCGTACCAGGCTCTCGGCGCACCAGGAGCCCACGCCACCCACGCCGATGATGATGACCCTCTTGCCGGTTAGCCGCGCCATGGATTCGTCGCCCAGCAGCAGCTCAGTTCTGCGGAATATTGCCTGTTCTATAGCCATGCTCCTGTTACTTCTCATTTCGCAGCTCGCTGGGCTTGCGGCCAGTCTTTATCTTGAACTTGGAGGAGAAATAGTCGGGCGAATCGAAGTTGAGGCGATAGGCTATCTCCTTGATGCTCATGTCGGTGGTGGAGAGCAGCTCCTTGGCACGCTGCAGGCGCAGGTCCTGCTGATAGGTGGCCGGCGAAAGGCCCGTGTGCTCCTTGAACAGCTTGCGGAAGTTGCTGTAGCTCATGCCCAGCTCCTCAGCCACCTGCTGGATGGTGAGGGGCGACTCCAGCTCCTCGCGGATGCGCAGGCGGGCGCGGTTGATCATGTCGACGTGGGTCTGGCTGCGGCTTTTCAGCTCAATGTTTCGCTCCAGCGAATACATCAGGCCGATGAGGTGGTTGACGATGCCCGCCATGATCTGCTGTGAATAGGCTTCCTCGGCCTGGGCTGCCGAGTAGGCAGCGCGGTAGAGGCTTACGATGGCATCAGAGAATCCGACGTGGTAGATGGGCTTGGTGGGCGACAGGAAGCCCGCCCTGACGCGGTCGTCCATGTTGTGGCCCGAGAAGCCTATCCAGTATTTCTTCCAGCCGCGGGGACCCGTGGGGTGGTAGCTGTGCCACTCGCCGGGGAAGAGCAGGAAGAAATCGCCTTCCTTCAGGTGGGCCTCGTGCACGGTCTTGCTGTGGAACACGCCTTCGCCCTCAATGATGTAGAGCAGCTGGTATTCCTGCAGGATGCGTCCTTTCTCCAGGTCGAAGTAGTAGCCGTCGGCATGGCCTCGGGTGGGGTAGGGGTCGTTCTTTCCTATTTCTTCATAGCCTATGGTGGTGACCGTAAGGCCCCATAGCTGATCGCGTTCGCTGGCAAGGAGGTATTTGCTGGTTTGCATGGTGAACGAAAGATTAGGATGAATAGTTGACGGTGTGGGCTTCCTGACATTCGCAGGGAATCCAGAACCAGAAGGTGGAGCCCATATTGGGCCCGGTGCTATTGACGCCTATCTTGCCCCCGTACTGCTCAATGATGGACTTGCAGATGTTGAGTCCCATGCCCGTGCCCTGCGAGAGCTCGTCGAGCTTGACAAAGCGGTCGAAGATGATTTGCTGCTTGTCGGGGGCGATGCCTATGCCGGTGTCCTCGCAGTAGACGTAGAGCCCCTTGTCGCGGTAGCTATAGCCCACGCGGATGTGGCCCTTATGGGTGAATTTCACGGCATTCGCCACTAAGTTGATGAGCACCTGCTGGATGCGCCCAATGTCAATCTTGGTGATGAACGAGTTGAAGGGGTTGTCCTTGATGAAGCTCAGCCCAGTGCCCTGGGTGCGCTGTTCCAGCAGCAGGCAGATGTCTTCGAAGGCGGAGGCGAAGTTGGTGTTGACAGGCTCAATGGCCATGGAGCCCTCATCCATGGAGGTGGCCTCGATGAGGTCGTTGATGAGTCGCTGCAGCATGTCAGTGCTGTTGCGGATGATGCGCACATATTCTGCCCGTTCGTCGGGATTGGAAAGCGTGTCGAGCAGTGAGGTGAAACTGGTAATGGCGTTCAGCGGCGTGAGCAGTTCGTGTGTCATGGAGGTCATGAAACCGCTCCTCATGCGCAGGCTGTTCTCTGACAGCTCGGTCACTTCCTGCTGGTGATGGCGTGCCTGGTCGATGGTGGTGATGTCCTGCAGGATGCCTGTGTGGCCTACGATGGCGCCCTGACCGTCCAGGACGGGCAGGAAGGTCACTGTGAAGGTGGTGCCGGGAAGCCCGTCGAGCGCTTTCGCCAGATGAATGGTGAATGACTGGCTGGACTGGGTCTTGGTGTCAGTGAGCAGACGGCGGAAGGGCTCTTTGTCGGCCTCCACGAGATGTTCCGAGCAGAGCGTGTCCCACTGGTACGTCAGCTCAGGATGTTCGGGCGAATGGAAGAAGGATATCTGCTGGCGGCTGATGTCATTGCGTAGCAGATAGCGTTCGCTGTTGCGCAGCAGGCAGTCCAGGTGCGTCTTCAGCAAGCTGATTCTGTGCTGAATGCCGTCGCGTTCTTTCGTCAGGCGTTGCATCTCCATGTGGTACTTCCGGTCTTCGGTGACGTCGAGGATGGAGCAGACGTAGTTGGCCAGTTTTCCTTGGGCATTGAAAAGCGGGCGCACCTCGTAGTCCACGTAGTGGTTGACGCCTATCTCCGGGTTCTTCAAGTGCATGCACGCCCTGATGCTGTGGTTCGAGGAGCGCTGGCTCAGGTTGCGGATGGGCAGGAGGTCGAAGATGTTGGTATGCTCCCAGTATTTCAGGGCGTCGGGGGCGTCAGTGATGCCAAACAGCTGACTCATCATCTCGTTGTGCTGCAGCTGGTAGCCGTCCTTGTCGTAGAATGACAGGGCGAAGAAGGGCATGTTGGACAGGTGCTTGTACTTGGCAGCCAGCTCATTGCGCTTCTTGGCTTCCTCCTCGTCGTGAGTCACGTCGTTGATGGCATTGATGATGTAGGCAGGGCGGCCTTCGCTGTCGGACTCCATAATGGCATGTCCCTGGAACTTCAGCCAGGTGGTGTCGTCCTCGAAAACCTTCCAGCGCTTGTTCAGTTCAAACTTTTTCTCGCGGCCGTTCAGCAGGCGGTCAATCTTCTTGCGGAACTCGCTCTGCTCACTGGGGTGGATGTGGGCTATGAACTCTTCCATGGTGATGCCGGCATCGGGCAGGATGTGGCCATAGTGATTGGTCATCAGGTTGCGCTTGATGTCGTAGATAAGCACATCGAAGTTGCCCATGTGGAGGGCCTTGAGCATCATGCTGTTGAGGTCGGACGAGCTGCTGGTCATGGCCTCAATGCGCTTCTTGGTGAACTTGCCAACCAAATAGAAGATGCCGGCCAGCAGGAGGGCGCCAATGATGATGAAGATGGTGGTGGAGGGCGTCTTCTGGGTGATGCGCTCAGGATGGAGCCACTTGTCAATGATGACCTGTATGTCACCATGCTGCTTGAGTCGTGAGTACTGGTCGTCCATGGCCTCCACCAGTTCAGCGTCGTGGCCTATGATGTAGATGTCACTCACGGGTATCTGGGCATTGTTCACCACGATATGGTTCTCCAGCTGCAGCTTGTGGATTTTCCATTTCAGGGGCTCTTCCCCCCAGACGAAGAACTTGTACACTCCGTCGTTGATGCCCGTCAGTGCTGACTTGGGCGACAGGAACTCCACCTTGTCGGAATAGATAGAGTCCATGTCATGGAAATAGGTGATGGTGTAGTCGTTTGGCTTCAGCACTACGCCCTCCTTGAGCAGCTCATCGTGGGTGATGGTCCTCCCGGAGTCGCCCAGGGAAGCCACGCAGATGCGATTGTAGGTGATGATGTTCTTAGAGATGGCATAGTTGCCGTCGCGGTAGCGGTTGGCGTTGGCCAGGATGATGTCAGCATCGCCGCGCTCGAACATCCTGAGTGCTATGCCCCAGTCCTTGAGCATGTACTTGTAGGGGACGCCCATGGCCTGAAAGACCGCCTCCATGGACTCCACGTTCGTGCCGGCCGGTTCGCCATTGCTGTCGAGGAATTCATAGGGTGGCTTGTCCCAGTCACCAATGATGATGAGTGGTTTCTCCTTGGTGTATTTTTGTTTCCAGCTCTGAGCTGTGGCGCTGAGTAGTGATGCCTGGCAGACCATCAGAATGAGCAGGAACCTGCACACCAGCGGTACAGCGTGTTTTATCGGTCGGTCATTCATGCTCCAGATGCTTTTTACGTTTGATGACTGATGCCTGGCATGGTATGGTGATGTAGACGGTGGTGCCCACGCCTTCCTCAGAATTGATTTCCAGTGAACCGTTCATCTGTGCCACTATCTCCTTGCAGATGGCCAGTCCCAGTCCGTGGATGTTGCGCTCCTGGCCTTTCATCTGCATGTTGATGCGGTCCAGCTCCTCCTTGGGTATGCCCTCGCCGGTGTCGTCGACGGTGATGATGAGGCGGCGCCCAATGTAGACATAGCGTGTGCGCACATTGCCATGATGGGTGTGCTGGGCGGCGTTGGCCGTGAGCTGGGTGATGGCATGGCCCAGATTGTCGGCATCGATATCGAGCACCAGCTTGTCGTAGAGATTCTCCACCAGGTAGCGGGTGTTGCTGTTGCGGAAGCGTGACCATCCTCGCTCACAGTGCTTTTCAAACAGCTGGGCAATGTCACAGGGCTCCTTATGGTTTTCCTGGACATGGGCTTCAAGGCGCGACAGCAGGAGCACATTCTCAATGAGGTGCAGCAGATAGTCGGTATTGTGGAGGATGCCTTTCTTCAGCTGTTCGTCATTGCTGCCGGGCTTGTCGAGCTCAAGAGCAGCGGCATACTGGGTGACGGTGTTCATGGGCTTCTGTATTTCCTGAACCATGTTCTTCATGAAGCTGGTCTTGGCTTTGTCCACTTCGTCCACCATGGCTTCCTTCACTGCGATGTCCTGCCTGATGTGGTCCAGCTCGCTGATGTCGCGGCAAACGCCGAGGTACTCCGTCACCTGCCCGCTCTGACTGACAATGGGCATCAGCCGGAACTGGATGTACAGCGGCAGGCCCTTTACGCGCAGCGTGGTACGGATGTCGGCCTTGATTTCCTTGTCGGTCAGGCTGTCCATGTCAGCAAGAACGCGCATGGTCAGTTTCTTGGAGCGGTCGTCCACCAGCGACATGCAGCGCGTCTGGGTCAGGGCATGAAGCACTTCGGTGGCACTGCGGTAGATGCTCAGCACGTGCGATGTGGGCGAGTAGGAAGCCAGGCGCACGTCGCTTTCGTGGATGACGTCGTCGATGCTGTGGTCATACCTCTTCAGAATCTGCCGGATGGAGCTGATTTCCTGGCAGACCTGAGCCTTGGCTTCCTGTTCCTTCTCGTTCGAGGAGATGTCGTTGCAGATGGCATAGAGGCAGAAGGGAATGCCCGACTCGTCGCGCACCAGCATCAGCCTGTATTCACAGCTGAGAATGCCTTTGCTCTTCTTCTGCAGGTGGAGGCTTTCCATGAACGGAATCTTGTCGAGGTCGATGTGCTGCACCGCTGAATGGCCGTCCATGTCGTCCAGCGGCATGTTGAATTGGCCAAAGATGTCGCTGATGCTGACATGGCTGCTGATGGCCTTGTCGTGATTGCACTTGAACAGCTCGCAGGCCTTGGGGTTGATGTTTGTCAGGATGCAGTCTTTGTCGAAGAGCAGGATGCCCACCTGGGGAGTGTTGAAGATGGCCCAGTAGCGCAATGTGCGCTCGTCGTCCAGGCGTTCGCGCTCGATGGCGTCGGTGATGTCTTTCTTCGTGCCGATGATGACGGTGGTCTTTCCATTCTTGTCGCGGTCGAGCACGGAGAGGGCAATGGTATAGTCGTGCACCAGGTCGTTGCCGCTTTCAATGTCCTTGGCCTTGATGGTCATCTTGACCTCCTCTTCCTTGCCGTTCTCGGGCTTGGGCAGCTCGGAGAGGCGCAGTATGGTGTTGCGCAGCCGCTTGTAGTCTTCAGCTTTGTAGCGCTTCGAGAATTCCTCGGGCGTATAGGTGTAGGCGGCTTTTCCGTTTTCGTTGTACCAGGTGAACAGCTGGGCCGCCACATCGTATGTCCACATGTGGACCTGGCTGGTTTCAAGGATGAGGGCCAGCCGATAGTTGCGGCGGTTGTTCTCCTGAGTGATGCGCCGTGCCTGGATGCGATAGATGATGCTATGGATAATGAAGATGAGGGCCAGGATGGCAGCGAAGATGATGCTGACCAGCACCCACAGGGGCGTCTGCTTCTCCTCGCGTTCCGGATAGAACCATTTGTTGTAGATGGGTGCGATCTGCTCCTCAGAGCTCAAGAGCTGATAGACGCTGTCCATGTCGGCCAGCAACTTCGGGTCGTTCGACATGAACTTGTATTCGCCATGGGGCATGGTGATGGGCGTGATTTGCAGATTGTCCAGCTGGTACTGTCGCTTCAGCCACTTCAGGGAGAGGTCGTTCCACACAATCATTCCTTCCTGGTCGTTGCTCAGTTTCAGCATGGCTTCCCTGATGTCCTTGGTGGGGATGGCGTTGTCGCCCCAGTTGCGGCTGACCATCAGGTTGTAGCACAGGCTGCCTTGGTTGACAATGACTTTGTGGTGGGCCAGGTCGTTGAAAGTCTTGATGAGCACGGGCTTTCCCTTCGGGGTGGCAACACTCTGGGTGAACAGCGTGACCGATGTCTTGCCATAGTGGCCATAACGGTCATGAAAGCCGGCGGCAATGGCGAGCACCAGGTCGGCCCGTCCTTCCTTGAGGTCGTTGAAAACGTTGTAGTAGGCCTTCAGGCGAGTCTCATAGGGGATGTTGAGCCGGTTGAGGATGAGTCTGACCAGTTCAACGCTGTAGCCATCGGGGGTGCCGTCTTCGTGCAGGAAAGTGTAGGGCCACAGATCCCACGACCCCTCGTAGATGAGCGGATGCTCCTTGGTGTAGGTCCGTATCCTTTCTTTTGGCGCTGAGTCTGTCATGGCCTCCAGGCTGTCACGGGCTGTTTCTGCTTTGGCTTCTGCCTCTTGCGCGGAGGCATTGAGCGAAAGCAAAATGACAGATGTCAGGGTCAGAAGAAGAAATCTATAGTATCTCATGGGTCTTGATGGTCCTCTTGTCTTGATGTTGCACGGTTACTTTCCGCCATTGTCTTTTTTTTCAGTAATCTTTCCGATGATGGGGCAGGGTACCCACATCCAGAAGGTGGAGCCATGTCCCTCACCCTCACTGTTGACGCCGATGTGGCCATTGGCGCGTTCGGCAATGGACTTGCAGATGCTCAGGCCCAGTCCTGTTCCCTGTACAAAGTCATTGAGCTTTACGAACCTGTCGAATATCTTGGTCTGTTTCTCCTTGGGAATGCCAGTGCCGGTGTCTTCACAATAGATATAGATGCCGTCGTTCTCATAGCGGTAGCCCACGCGGATATGTCCCTCGTGGGTGTATTTCACGGCATTCGTGACAAAGTTGGTGATGACTTGCTGCACACGGTTCATGTCGAGAATCGTCACCAGGCGCTGGTACGGGTTGTCAATGATGAATTCCACGTTGGGTTCCTGTACGCGCTGGGACAACGACATGCAGACGTCGTTGAAGTGCTGTGAGAATTCAACTTCCTTGGGCACTATCTCCAGTGGCTTGATGTCCATGTTGGAGGCCTCAAAGATGTCGTTGATCAGGCGCAGCAGCATGTCGCAGTTGTTGCGGATGATGCGGATGAACTCCTTCCGCTCATCAGGCGAGTCGACCATGTGGAGCAGGTCCGAGAATCCCACGATGGCATTCAGCGGTGTGCGGATTTCGTGGGTCATGTTGGCCAGGAAGGTGGCTTTCAGCATGGCAGAGTTCTCGGCGCGCGCCGTTTCTTCCTTCAGCTGCTCCTGCGCTTTCATGAGGTCGGTGACATTGCGCACAATGCCGAAGAGGGACAACAGCTTCCCCTCGCTGTCGAACAAGGGCATGCCGCTGATGGCCTGCCAGACGGGCTGGTCGCTGGTGTGCGAGTAGTAGAAATGGTGCAGGATGTTGAATGGGGCTTTGGTGTCCTTCAGACCGAGAATGGTCTTCCGGGCCTGGTCGCGCTCTTTCTCGTCCATGCTTAGCACGTGCTCTTCAAGTGTCGTTGTGAACTCAACCTTGTTCAGTGAACGAGAGAACGAGATAATGCCTGTCTCCAGGTCCACACGCCATACGTACATGTCGCAGTTCTCCATGAGGATGCGCATTTCCTGCTCATAGCGGTTGTTGGCCTGTGTGGTTTCCTTCAGCGCCTGGTCTTGCAGCTTCAGCTCGACGTACATGTTCCTTTCTTCGGTGATGTCGCGCGCGGTGACTGCATAAAGGATGAAATCACCCTTGTCGTCCTGGATGATACGTATTCTGAATTCAATGTACTTGTCGATGCCATGTTTGGGGTATTGCATGTGCTGACAAGCATACAGCGTGTCCTTGGTCCCGGGAGTGAAGTCATCCCTGACCAAGTCAAAGTCGAAGAGGGAGGTACTGATGAGTTCCTCCTCGTTCTCCTTGTTAACACCGTACAGCTCGCGCATCTTCTGGTTCATGTCGACGAGGTGGCCGTTGAGGTCGTAGAAAGACATGGCCACCAGCGAGGTGTCAATCATCTTGTGGTATTGGTTGGTTATTTCGCGCTTCTCCTTGTCGTGCTGTATTTCCTCGGTGACGTCACGCGCTGTGATAATCAAATTGACGGGCAACCCGGTCTTATCGTACTCCAGATAGGTGAAGCCTGTCAAATCAATCCATTGTGGCTGTTCGGTGAAGCCGATATTCCATCTTGTCCTGAAGGGCTTGGCGCCGGAGCTGGCAGTTCGTTGCTTGAATTCCTTGACCAGCTTTTCACGGTCGTCAGGATGCAAGCGCCGTATCAGCCCATGAATGGTAGTGTCAGCCCCCTTGATGAAATGACCATGCTGGTTTCTCAGCCGGTTCTGCTGCAGGTTGTAGATGACGACGGAATAGTTTCCCATGCTCAGCGCCTGATGCATGATGTTCACCAGGTCTTCATTGCGGCGAAATACTTTCTCCACCCTTTTCTTAGAAATGCGGTAGAGTATCAAGGCTATCAGAGCGAAGAACAGCACCATGAGGGAGATATAGAGAAGCCTGGATGATGACTTGGTATCCATAAGGTCGGGGTGGAACCATTTGTTGCGAATACTGTCGATGGTTCCGCTTTGCTGCAATCTGGAGAACTGGCTGTCAAGGTTACGGATGAGCTCCCGGTCGTGTCCCACGACGCGAATCTCTTTGGCTGGGAAATCGGTCAGCCTTTCCAGTGTAATGTTACTGATGTTGTATTCCTTCACCTTCCATCTCAGCAATTCCTCGCCCCAGATAAAGTAGGAGAAGGCCCCGCTGCTGATGCCGCTGAGCGCCTGGCGGGCAGAGTGGTATTCCACATCCAGACTGTCAATCCATGAATTCAGGAGCACACGCGAGGCAGAGTCGTTGTTGCCATTGAAGACAATGGGGCCGTGACCTCTCAGATCTCTGAAGCTTGTCCGTGCTGGCGTGTCACTACGACGGGCTATCATGGGGTGATAGTAGTCCAGTGGGTTCAGCATGCTATAGCACCCTGAATCGTTCATAAAGCGGTCCCGATAGTCAACAATGAGGTCGGCTTTGCCTTTTCTGAAGGCATCGACGCACTGATGACGAGCCATGAACTTGAATTCATGTGGAATGTTGAGGGCTCCCAGCACTTTGTCCAGGATTTCCACGTTGAATCCGTCGGGCTTCCTGCCGTTGTTGATGAATTCGTAAGGAGCGAAGTCCCAGTCGCAAACGATGATGACCTTCTTCTCTGCTGCGAATGCCGACCATGAGCAGAAGGCCAGCATGCAGAGTAGCAGTCTGGTCACGATGGATGTCCTCTCTTCTATGTTGTTCGGCCTATGCATATCAGTTTGTCTTCTTGTGCTCAATGACTGTTGCCTCGCAGGGGATGGTAACCCACACTGTGGTGCCTTTACCCACTTCGCTGTTGATATCAATGGTACCTCCCATCTGTGACACCAGTTCCTTGCAGATGGGCAGGCCCAGTCCGGTGCCCTGAGGATTGCTGCCGGGGTTGCTGAAGCGCTCAAAGAGATGCTCCAGCAGTTCCTGCTTGATGCCGTCACCGGAGTCGTCGACGGCAACGACCAGCTTTCCTCCTATATATTCATAATGTACGCGTACGAAGCCCTGGGAGGTGTAGGTAGCAGCATTCTCGACCACCTGCCTGATGACCAGGCCCAGGTTGGAGTCGTCAATGTTGACCACCAGCTGCTCGAACTGATTCTCCACGATGTAGTCCACACCTTCTTTTTGCTTGTTGGCCCATCCCTGATGGCAGTGGCCCTCGAAGGTTTTCGAGAAGTCGGTGGGCTGTGGGTTGATTTCCACCATTCTGGCATCCAGGCGTGACAGGAACAGGATGTCATTGATGAGATTCAGCAGATAGGCGGTATTCTTCTTGATTTCCTGTATGAACACCTCTTCCTCTTCCTTTGAATGCTCTTTTTCAAACATCTCAGCGAAGCCGACCACAATGTTGAGCGGCGTGCGAATCTCGTAGCACATGTTGTGCAGGAACTTGGTCTTCACCTGCTCAATCTCTTGTGCCTTTTCGGTCTCCTGTTGCAGCAGGTGCTCGGTGTGCATCATATCGGTGGTGTCGCGGAGAATGCCTGAGAAGGTGGCCACCTGGCCATCCTTGTCAAGTACTGGGTAGATGGTGGACTGCAGCCACAGGTGCCCGCCGCCTTTATGGGGCAGCCTGGTTCTGAGGGCGAATTCCATGTGCTGTTTCGACCGGCGGTCCATGGTTCTGAACATGTGCATCAGTTTAGGCAGGAAATCAGGGTCGCACAGGCTGATGCACCTTTGTTGCGTGAGCACAAACTGCGTCTGGTGCATGCGGTGGTAAATGGTGAGCAGGTGCGTCTGCGGAGAGTAGTCAATCATGCGTACGCCTCCCACCTGCATGGCGTAGTTGATGTTGTTCACGTGCTCTGACACCTCTTCCATGCCCTTTCTCAGCTGTCTGACGCCTTGCTTGGCCTTGCGGTAGGTGTTCACCACCTCGGTCACTTCACGCCCAGTACCGTAGATGCTGACGACCTGATGATTATTGTCGTAGACGGGTACGAGCTGGAGCTCATAGTAAATGGTTCCCTCGCGTTTTCTTGACTCCAACTTCTTCTCCTGTTTGTAGTCAATATGCATGACGACGTTGAAGTGGTCGGTCTTGTCGAAGTCTTTTATGTTGAAGAACTCGGTAGGATAGATGTCGCTGAAGTTCACGTGCTCTTTCAGCACTTCGTTCAGGTCCATCTGGAAGGTCTTCTGGGCGCGTTGGTTCATATCCATGATATAGCCGTCCTTGTCGTAGGATACCATGTCAACCAGAGAGGTGCTGAACACGGCACGGTAGCGGTGAATGAGCTTGTTGTCCTCGTCTTTCTGGGAGCGCTCTTCGGTGACGTCGTTTTCAGTGCCGATGATGACGGAGGGGACACCACTTTCCATGCGCAGTACGGATAAATGAACCACGTGGATGAACTGCTTGTCATCCTTATTGCTGACGGTCAGTTCCAGCTGTTTCTCCTTGCATTCCTGCCGGGCTATCTGGTCAAGAGCATCTACCAGCCGCTTCATGTCGGCCTGGCTGTGCCTCGTGGCAAACTCTTTCAAGGAGTAGTAGGTCTCTCCCTTGCCGTTCTCATTATACCATATGAAGGAGCGCTTGGGAACGCTGAAAGTCCAGACATTTACCTTGCAGGTGCTGAGCACGACGGCCAGTCGCTGTGTGTGCTGCCTGATTCTGCGCGTGGCGTTGCGCTCCCTGATCCTGTAGCTGATGATGATGCCGATGAGAAGGAGGAGGCTGGCAGCCACGAATGCCACCACATACCACATCCATCGTGGTATGTGCATCTTTTGAATGGGGGCCTGCTCAGGATAGAACCATTTCTGCTCCAGGGGCACCAGCTTGTCGTCGGCTTTCAGCCGTGTGAAGACGGTCTCCAGCTGATTGAGCAGTCCCTCGTCGTTGGACATGAAACGATAATCCCCCGAGGGAATATCAACGGGCGACAGTTCCAGGTTGTCGGCATTATACTGATTGATCAGCCATTTCAGTGACATGGTGTTCCACAGTATCTGCCCACTATTCTCAGCGCTGACCAGTTGTACGGCCTTGTCCATGTCGCCAAAAGTGACGGCTTTGTCATCCCAGCCGTGATCCTGCATCAGATGGTGGCTGAAGCTCCCATCATGAACGATGACTTCGTTTGTGGCCAAGTCCGAGAGGTTTTTGATTGCCGGCTTCTGGTCCTTGGGGTGGGCAATGCTGGGCGTGAACAGCTGTATGGACAGCTTGCCATAGTGCGTGACGTAGTCATCGTGGTATTTGGCCACCATTCCCATCATCAGGTCCGCCTTTCCGTCGCGCAGGTCCTTCAGAGCCTCGGAAGTGGGCTTCAGGTGTATTTCAAAGGGAATGTTGAGCTCGTTCAGGATCATGGTCAGCAGGTCAATGTTGTAGCCTTCTGGCTGGCCGTTGGCATCCAGGAAGACATAGGGCCACAAGTCCCAGGCGTCAACGTATATCAGTGGGTGCTCCTTGGTGAATTTCTTGTGCAGATTCTCTTGGCCGTAGGCTGCTGATGGCGAAATGACGAGGAATCCTGACAGCAGGCATAGCACGACTGCCCACCATCTTAGACATGATTTCCTGTCAAGTATGTTCCTCAGCATCTTCCTATTTTCCAAGTTTTAGTTTCTTCAGTCCGTCCACCACCTGGTCGGCTATCTGCTGCATTCCCTTCACGTTCGGATGGCCTGATGTCTTGTCAATGCCATTCAGCTTAATCACCGGCACGTCATAGTGCTGGCAGATGTCGCTGACAGAAGTGTTGATTTCCTCCTTCAAGTCGTTGTTCAGTATGTAGACGATGCTGGCTGTGGGATAGCGGTCCTGCATGTGCTGCAGCAGCCAGGACAGGGCAGGCCGGAAGGTGTACAGGTCGGCGCGCTTCCAGCCTTCATACTTATATTCTCCTATGGGGGCTCCGCACCAAGAGTCATTGGTGGCTCCCAGCAGCAGGATGACGTCGGGGCTTCCCAGGCTCTTGTGGCGTGTCATGAATGAGCGGTGGGTATAGTCGGCATCATTATAACCCGTGTTGCAGATGGTGGCTCCGCTCCACGAGTTGTTGACCTCCAGCTTCCATCCCATGCGGTTGATGACCTGCCACCACCATGTCTGGCGCACGCTCTGCACGTCCGTACGCCGTGGGTCGTCCTGGCGGTCAAAGTACCAGGTCTCCATGGTGTCGGGGGTCAGATAGCCTTCATAAGTGGAATAGGAATCGCCGAAGATGGTGACCGACGGCTTGCCTTGTGCCAGCGCGGCGCCAGCACACAAAAGGGAAGAAAGCAAGCAAACACAGTATTTCTTCATCAGGTTTTCAGTTATTGGTTAAAGGTTGATCGAGTAAGGGCAAAAGATGGAAAGAGGCGGAGAACTACTTGTTCACCACCTTCTTCGTCTCTGCTCCTACTTTCACGATGTAGACGCCCTTCACCAGCGTTGACAGGTCGTAATTGCCGCTCTGGTTGGTGCTGAACACCTTCTCGCCTTTCATGTTGAACAGCTCAACGCGCTCGCCAGTGGTCAGCTCAGCGCGCAGCATGCCGCCGTTGAACAGCACCTTCGACTGGCTCTTGCCCAGTGAGGCCACAGCCGAGGGACTGCCGGCAAAGAACATCTTCGACAGGTTGGCCAGTGGCAGCGTCTCGGTGCTGCCGTTGCTCAGGTGGAGCACCATATTGGTGGCATCGAACGTGATTTTCTTGATGTCGCTCACAGCAAAACTCGTCTCGCCATTTGTCTGGCTGACGGTCAGGTATTGATAATCATCGGCCATGACCGATGTGCTCACTGCCAACAAAGCTGACAGGAATAATGTGCGTATCTTTTTCATCTATCAATATATTTTGGTGCAAAGATAGGCATTTTTTTATAAAAAACACTATAGTTTTGCGTTTTTTTTACTAAAAATGTTGCACGTAACGAAGAAAATACCTAATTTTGTCAGCAGAAAACCTAACACATTCATTTTATGATTGACGTAAAAGAAACATTGCAGAAGAGCGAGGAGCGCATGGAAATGGCAGCCATGTTCCTGGAGGAAGAGCTGAACCGCATTCGTGCCGGTCGTGCCAATGTGGCCATCCTCGACGGAGTGAGAGTGTCGAGCTACGGCTCGAAAGTACCCCTGA
>CAMNJH010000062.1 GCA_946541275.1 uncultured Prevotellaceae bacterium | reverse complement strand
ATTTCATGAAAATGGAACAATCTCTATAATCGGATGCAAAGGTAAGAGGTTTCCCTGCAGGTGTCCGCAGGTATACCTAGGGTGTGAAAAAGGGGTAAAATCGCTGGAAACCCCAGTATTTTCCCATAAACCACAAATGCGACAAATAGAAATACCCCTTTTTAAGATCATGGGGATTTGAATGAAACCATGAAATGGATTTCACTTCAAACAACCTGTCCCCAGTGATCTTTCCCTGCGGGTATCCCGCACCAGTTACATTTTTGCTTAAAAGATAATAAAAAAGATTACACTCATATCGTTTTTTCCTTTTTTTTCTTTAATTTTGCAGCAATTTATACAGATGGCGCCAACAGCTATTACACGAGAAACAGATAACAATAACACCGACAAATGAATAAAAGAAGAACTACGCTTGGCCTTGTATTCAGCCTGCTTGTGACCCTGCCATCGATGGGACAGAAGCAGTGGACGCTGGACGACTGCGTCAACCATGCCATGCAGCATAACATCACGCTGCAGAAGGCACGCCTGCAACAGCAGTCGGCGACTGAGGATGTGAAGGCCCAAAAAGGCAATCTGCTGCCCACGCTCAGTGCCTCGACCAACCAGAGTGTGGGCTATCGCCCCTGGCAGGACAACGGCATTGCCACCGTGACCAATGGGCAGGTGAACTCAAAAGTGAACAAGACTTACTATAACGGCTCGTATGGCCTGAACGCCCAGTGGACCGTGTGGAACGGTCATCGCAACCGCAACAACGTAAGACTGAGCCAGCTGACGGAGCAGCAGGCCGAGCTGAACGTGACGCAGCAGGCCAACAGCATTGAGGAGCGCATCTGCCAGCTCTACACGCAGTGCCTGTATCTGGCCGAGGCCATCGGCGTGAGCAAGTCAACGCTTGAAACCAGCCAGAAGAACGAGGCTCGCGGAAAAGAAATGGTGGAGATAGGGCTGCTGTCGAAGGCTGACCTGGCGCAGCTCACCTCACAGCGCGCCACTGACGAGTATAACATGGTGGAGGCCGAGAGCCAGCTGGCCAACTACAAGCTGCAGCTGCGGCAACTGCTGGAGCTGCGAGCCGACGAGCCCTTCGACATCGTGGTGCCCAGCACGACGGACGAGCAGGCACTGGGCGCCATTCCCTCGCTGCAGGACGTCTACGAGCGGGCACTGGCTTCACGCCCTGAGATAGAGAGCTCCAGGCTCAGCATTGAGAGTTCAAAGCTCAATCTGGCCATTGCCAAGGCCGGATGGCTGCCCACGCTCAGCCTGACTGGCGGCGTGTCGACCAGCACCAACTCGCTGTCGAACAACGGCTGGAGCAACCAGATGAAGACCAACGTGAACATGTCGGGAGGCTTGTCGCTCAACATTCCCATCCTAGACGGCAGGCAGACCAAGAGCTCAGTGAACAAGGCCATCATACAACAGCAGCAGGCTCTGCTGGACTTGCAGGATCAGCAGAAGCAGCTCTACCAGACCATAGAGGGCTACTGGCTGGATGCTACCACCAACCAGCAGCGATTCCGCGCTGCCCAGGCCAGCGTGGCCAGCGCCGAGAGCAGCTACGAGCTGTTGCAAGAGCAGTTCAACGTAGGCCTGAAGAACATTGTTGAGCTGATGACGGGCAAGAACGCCCTGCTGCAAGCTCAGCAGAACCAGCTGCAGGCCAAATACCAGACGCTGCTGAACCAGCAGCTGCTGCGCTTCTATGCCGGCCAATCGCTATAGAGACACATCATCCCCCCCCACAACAACCAATCACCCAATCATAAGAACAATGAAAAAAAGCATCATCATCGCCGTCGTACTCGTCGCCATAGCCGTACTGGCCTATTTCCTGCTGGCAGGTGGGTCAAAAAAGCAAACGGTGGAATTTGAGAAGACAAAAGTGGAGAAGACCACCATCCAGAATAGCATCACCGCCACTGGTACTATTGAGCCCGTGACATCGGTCACTGTGGGTACTCAGGTGAGCGGCATCGTCAGCCACCTGTACGTGGACTATAACTCGGTAGTGAAGAAAGGACAGGTCATAGCCGAGCTGGACAAGACCAACCTGACCAGTGAGCTGCGCACCGCACAGGCCAACCTGTCGTCAGCACAAAGCTCGCTGGCATACGAGCAGGCCAACTACAACCGCTACAAGACGCTGTACGAAAAGGGACTGGTGAGCGCCAACGACTTCGAGACGGCCAAGCTGAGCTACCTGAAGGCCAAAGACCAGGTGACGACCTCGGCACAGAGCGTGCAGCGGGCACAGACGAACCTGGGCTATGCCACCATCACCAGCCCCATTGACGGCGTGGTGCTGTCGAAAAGCGTGGAGGAAGGCCAGACGGTGGCCGCCTCGTTCAACACGCCCGAGCTGTTTACCATAGCCCAGGACCTGACCGACATGCGCGTCATTGCCGACATTGACGAGGCCGACATCGGCGGCGTGAAGGAAGGACAGCGCGTGAGCTTCACCGTGGACGCCTTCCCCGACGACCACTTCCAGGGACAGGTAACCCAGGTGCGACAGCAGGCAACCACCGAGAGCAACGTCGTAACCTACGAGGTGGTGATCTCGGCGCCCAACAACGACCTGAAACTGAAGCCCGGGCTGACAGCCAACGTCACCATCTTCACACTGGAGAAGAACGACGTGCTGGCCGTGCAGACCAAGGCGCTGCGCTTCATGCCCGTGGAAGCAATACTCAGCGAAGAACAGAAGATAGAAGATGTGGAGGCCCCCAACAAGGTGTGGACGCTGGAAGGCAACACCTTTAAAGCCCACGCCGTGGAGACGGGCATCAGCAATGGCATGCTGACCGAAATCCTGGGTGGCGTTGCTCCCGGTACCGAGGTGCTGACAAGCTTCACCATCACTGGCGGCGAAGAGCCCGAAGGCGAAGAGCAGACACAGAACCCCTTCATGCCCCGCCCCCGCAACAACAGGCAGAACAACAACAACCCTCAGCAACAAAGAAGGTAATGGAGAAGAAATGTGTCATAGAGCTACAGAACGTGAAGCGCTACTTCCAGGTGGGCAGCGAAACGGTGAAGGCTCTGCGCGGCGTCTCGTTCAAAATCTACGAGGGTGAATTTGTCACCATACAAGGCACGTCGGGCAGCGGAAAGTCCACTCTGCTGAACCAGCTGGGCTGTCTCGACACGCCCACCAGCGGCGAATACCTGCTCGACGGCGTGGCCGTGAGCAGCATGTCGAAGACGCAACGCGCCCATCTGCGCAACTCGAAGATAGGCTTTGTGTTTCAGAACTACAACCTGCTGGCCAACACCACCGCCGTGGAGAATGTGGAGCTGCCACTGATGTACAACTCAAAGTACAACGCCCAGCAGCGAAGAGCCGCTGCGGTGAAGGCGCTGCAGGCCGTGGGACTGGGCGATCGCCTGGAGCACAAGTCAAACCAGATGTCGGGCGGACAGATGCAGCGCGTGGCCATTGCCAGGGCACTGGTCAACAACCCCGCCGTGCTGCTGGCCGACGAGGCCACGGGTAACCTGGACACGCACACCTCGTTCGAGATGCTCGTGCTCTTCCAGAAGCTCTACCAGGAGGGGCACACCATCATCTTCGTCACTCACAACCCTGAGATTGCCGAATACTCCTCGCGCAACATCAACCTGCGCGACGGAAAGATACGCGAAGACACCATCAACCCGAACATCAAGTCGGCAGCCGAGGCGCTGGCTGCTCTGCCCAAACCACAAGACGACTAAGAACAATGAACATACTGAATCTTTTCAAAGTAAGCCTGAAGGCTGTGGCCAACAACAAGATGCGCTCTTTCCTGAGCATGCTGGGCATCATCATCGGCGTGGCAGCCGTCATCATCATGATGTCCATAGGCAATGGTTCAAAAGAAAGCATCAGGGCCGAGCTGTCCACCATGGGCACCAACCTGCTCACCATACGTCCCGGGGCCGACATGCGGGGAGGCGTGCGCCAGGACCCGTCGGCCATGCAAACGCTGAAGATGGCCGACTACGAGCGCATAGTCCGTGAAAAGAAATTCGTCACCAACGTGTCGCCCGAGGTCACAGCCAGCGGGCAGGCCATCTATGGCAATAACAACACCACCACGTCATTGTACGGCGAGTCACCTGAATACCTCGACATCAAGCAGTGGCCCATTGAACAGGGTGAGTGCTTCACTGAAGAGGACATCAAGAAAGCAGCCAAGAAGGTGGTGGTGGGCGCCACCATTGTGAAAGAGCTCTTTGGCGAGGGCATAGACCCCATCGGCAAGACCGTGCGCTTCAAGTCCATACCCATGACCGTCATCGGGGTGCTCAAGTCGAAAGGCTACAACAACTGGGGCATGGACCAGGACAACGTGATGATAGCGCCCTACACCACCGTGATGAAGCGCATAGCCGCCCAGACCTGGTTCTCGAGCATCGTCTGCTCGGCCATCACCGAGGAGATGAGCGACGACGCCATTGAAGAGCTGACGCAGATTCTGCGCGACAACCACAAACTGAAGGGCGAGGCTGCCGACGACTTCACCATCCGCTCGCAGGCTGAGATGATGGAGACCATGTCGAGCACCATGGACACCGTGACCATCATCCTCGTCGTGGCTGCCGCCTTCTCGCTCCTCGTGGCCGGCATAGGCATCATGAACATCATGCTTGTTTCGGTCACTGAGCGCACCAAGGAGATAGGCCTGCGCATGGCGGTGGGCGCCACTGGGCCTACCATCTCTCTGCAGTTCCTCATTGAGTCGGTGCTGATATCGCTGACGGGTGGTCTGCTGGGCATCCTCGTAGGCTGCTCGGCCAGTGAATGGATAGTGCCTGCCTTTGGCATGCCCAGCAGTGTCCCGGCATGGAGCATCTACGTCAGCTTCCTGGTCTGCGTCTTCATAGGCATCCTCTTCGGCTATATCCCTGCCCAGAAGGCTGCCAACATGGACCCCATTGAGGCCATCAGGCACGAATAGCAGCCTCCCCGCCCCGAAAACGTTAGAACAAAAAACAGGTTGTACTAGCTGTCTTTAGGACTGAGAAAAGTCTTTCCCATATAAGACAACTAGTACAACCTGGTACAAGGTGGCGCGCCTGCTATTCAGCAGCCGTCGGCTCCAGCTTGATGGCGAAGAGGTTGACGGACTTGTCTTTTGTCAGCTCATAGTCACCGGGCGTCAGGGTCTGGGTGTAGGTGCTGGCGGTGCCCTCTATCTTCTGCCCGTTGATTCTGATGCTGGCGGTCTCGGTGTCGCCGAAGTAGAGCGTCATGGTCATGCTGACGGCCAGGGTGAAGCGCAGGCTGGTGGTGCTCTCCATCTTCAGGCAGGTGGTGAGCACCTGGCCGTCGACGGTGGCCGTGCCCTTGCTGGCAGAGCCGTTGCCCGTGACGGTGAAGAAGGAGCTGGAGGGCTGGCCGTTCTTATCGAAGGTGCAGAGAATGACGCCGACCACGGGCTGGGGCGGGGTGACGATGGTGTCGGTGGGCTGGGAAGCCTCCTCACCCACGATGCCCACCAGGGCTGAGCGATAGCCACGGACGGCAGCGGCCAGGGGGGCACAGAGCGCAGAGCTGGCATCGTCGGTGGCATTGTTGAACTGCCACTGCAGGTCGCCATGACCCATGCGGCCTGCGCCGAGCCATCCCGTGACGAGGGCGGGCACGCTGTCGGCATCGTCGGCCTGATAGGCGTACATCAGCGCGGGGTCGCGGTCGAAGTTGTTGTAGGCATGGCCGCCAGCGCGGGTGGTCACGGTGGGGGGAACAGCATCGAGGGGCGACGATGCCTCGTAGGCGTCGAACTGCAGCGGGTTCTGCTGGTAGGTGGCATAGCTGAAGTTGGAGCCCTGCTCGGCAAAGACGTTGCCATAGCTCTTGATGATGCCTCCGTCCTCGCCAGAGAAGGTGGGGGCGTCCTTGAGGTCGGTGCCCATGCGGGTGTCAGTGCCCTGCAGGGAGATGAGCATGGGCCGGGGCGTGTGGCGGAAGTAGTTGCGGTCCATGAACACGCTGCTGCCGGTGGTGGCGCCGGCGCCGTACTTGGCTATGCCGTCATAATAATTATTGTAGACGTGGACGGACATGGTGCGCACGCGGGGATGGCGCGAGTCGGAGTGGTCGAACCAGTTGTGGTGGTAGGTGATGTAGTTGGGCCCCGTCTCGCTCTTCATGCCGCAGAGCGAGGTCTTGCCGCTGTCCCAGAAGTGGCAGTAGCTGAAGGTCATGAACTGCGAGTCGGCCTTCACGTCGAGCGAGCCGTCGCCCTTGGCCTGGTCGCCGCCCTTGTCGCGGCCGTAGAAGAAGTCCAGGTGGTGGGCCCAGCAGTGGCGGTTGTCGGTGTCGAACGACAGGCCGTCGTCCATGCTGTTCAGCAGGCCCAGGTTGCGCAGCTCCACGCCATGGCAGCGGCGCACCAGGATGCCCATGTCCTTGACAGTAGCATCGTGCCCAATGCCCTCAATGGTGATGCTGAGGGGCTGCTGGTTGCTGCGGCCCTTCACCTGCAGGCCCTCGGCGCTGCTGCCTAGGGCGTCCATGTCGGCGGCCTGCAGGCACCCCACTATTCGCACGGCCAGGGGCGGCAGGGCGCTGCCCCGCTCGTAGGCTTGCAGGATGGCCTGCAGACCGGTGAACGTGCCGCCGCTGCCCAGGGTGGCGGTGACGGTGCGGGCCGTCTGGGCGGTGACGTAGACCACCACGGCGCCTGCCTTCAGCGTGCCGTCGTCGCGGTAGGCTCCCACGCCGTCATGGTAGTTGAAGTGGGCAAAGCCCGTGCGGTCGTGGGCGGCCACATGGAGCAGGGGGGTGACGGTGGCGGCGGCGGTGAGCTCGGCATCATCGGCATCGGTGGGCACTATCTTCAGCTGATAGTTATCAGCAGGGCGCAGGCCCACGGCGTCAACACGCACATGGCCAGGGTAGAGGCGGATGAGCTGGCGGTCGAGGGGCGTGAACTCGGCATACTGGCCGCCACGGACGTAGGCGTGGTAACGGGTGGCTCCGGGATAGGGCAGGAAGGTGGCGAAGGCTGACTCCAGCCATCCGCCCCACTCCAGCAGGCGCACGGAGCCGAAGGCCACCTGCACGTCGGCCCGCGCTGCCACCAGGGGCTGACGGTCGGCGAAGTTGAGGCCGACGCTGTCACCGAGGATGTCGAGCTGCGTGAGCCGCTGGCCCGCGGCCCTGCCCTGTACGAAGGGTATCTGCGCCCACGAGGGCAGGCACGTGGCGAGCGTCAGCAGCAGCAGGAGTAGGAGTAGGGGGAGGGGGCGTCTCTTCTTCATGAGCGGCTGGC
Source organism: uncultured Prevotellaceae bacterium (assembly GCA_946541275.1). Lineage (GTDB taxonomy): Bacteria > Bacteroidota > Bacteroidia > Bacteroidales > Bacteroidaceae > Prevotella. Next base: position 8,467 of record CAMNJH010000062.1, on the reverse strand, counting down.
ATGGAACCCTTCCAGGTTCTGGTATTTGCGTTTCATCATTCGGTTGTAGATATTCCTGAGCCACCAGGTATGGGTGAGCGTGAGCGTCAGCCCCAGCAGGGCCATGATGAGGTAGGCCGTGGCGTCGTCGGTGAGCAGCAGCGTCAGCCCCACCAGCAGCAGGGGGAGGAACATGCCCACCAGCTCGATGATGAGCTGCAGGCCGCTCTCCACGTTGTTCTTGCCCGTCAGCTTGGCATCGAGGGGAAGGGTCTGCTTGTTGTAGACGGCCAGCTGGAACATGACCAGATAGCCCAGCCCGCTGGTGAGCAGCAGGTAGGCCAGCATCATCATGACGGTGAACTTGCCGCTGATGACTGCGGGCAGCATGATGACCAGCGGCACCAGCAGGATGGCCACGTGGAAATAGTACTTGGCCCGCAGCAGCAGCAGGATGTTCTCGCGCTGCGTCATCAGCAGGTCGATATAGTTGCCCTCGGGGCCCATCACCTTGGTCAGGGCGGTCATGCCGTAGAGGGCAAAGCAGTAGTAGCACCAGAAGTTGAGCAGCATCTTCCCGTCGTAGACGTTGGTATAGCTGATGAGGAGCGAGAGCATGACGATGAGCGACAGGCTCATCACCACGCGGCCCCGGATGGCCTTGTTGCGCATGATGCTCTTCAGCTCGAGCTTCAGGTACTCACCAGCCAGCCCGAAGCGGTTGAGGAACGTGAGCTGGGTGACGTGACCCATGGCGGCGGGCTTCTTCTCTTCACGGGAGAGCTCCTGAACGATGAAACGCTGCTGCAGGCGCAGATTAAGCAGCAGCAGGCCCGCCAGGGCTGCCAGCGCCAGGAGGGCCAGCACCCAGATGAGGACGGCATCGGCAGCATAGCTGTCGGCGACGGCGTCGAGCAGGTCGGCATCAATGATGAGGTAGACGGCGGCGGCTGTGACGGCGGCCACGACCAGGGGCAGCGCCCACCACAGCACGGACCTGACAACGAGCGTGCGCACCAGCAGATACCACTGGGCATTGGCCATGACCATCAGCAGTCCGCCCACCACGACGCCCACCACCGACCAGAACGGGATGCCTGCCACCAGGCAGACGTAGGCATAGGGGAGCAGCAGGCTGAGCCACAGCAGGTTGTAGCTGCTCAGCACCTGGTTGAGCAGGTACAGCTCAATGACGTGCTGCGCACGGACGGGCATGAGCAGGTAGGGCTTCACGAAGACGAGCGGCGTCTGCTGGCCGATGAAACGGAAAAGGAAGTCGAGTACCAGGAAGAACGGCAGCACGACGAGCAGCAGGACGGGCATGTCCTCCTCGGCAGCCACCCGGCCCAGGATGCTGCCCAGGAAGATGAGGTATATCATCATCAGCCCGGCGCCAATGTAGAGCATCACCTTGGCCACCGTGCTCTGCTCAAGAGCAGGATGGCGCTTCTCAGCCAGCTTGGCATTGCGCCTGAGCAGCCGGTAAACGTGCAGTCTGTTCATCAGCGCAGGTCGATGATTTCAGCGTCGGGGTAGGCGCTGCTGTTGAAACGGAACGTGGAGTCGGCCAGGCGCTCTGCCTTCAGGCCGGAGATGGTGAACGTGGTCCACTGGGCTCCCTGCAGCAGCCTGATCTCGGTGGGGGCATAGCTGCTCTTGTCGACGGTAATGAAGGCTTCGCCTATCTTGTGCTGGGCATCGGTGGACGTCAGGTGCACCGTGTAGGCCGTGGCCGTCGTGGACATCGTGTACTTGTAGCCCTGCTTGTACATGCTGATGAAATGGTAGGGATTCAGGGCCTGCAGCTGCTGGGCCGTGGGGGTGGAGATGTTAACCTCGTCATTGCTGGGCATGTAGGTCCACAACGTCTTGCCGTCGAACCACATCGTGGTGGTGGTCGACTGGATGTGGAACATCTTGCCCTTGATGGAGACCGTGCCCGAGGCGTTGCCATACTGGGCGCTGTTCATGGTGAAACTGGCCGTCACCCCACCCGACTGGCTGACGGTGGAAGCACACTTGTCGAGTACTTTCTTTGCTGTCTGCGCCGATGCCGTTCCTACCAGCATGAGCGTCAGGGTTATCGCAAAAACAATCTTCTTCATAAGCTTTTTTCTTTTCTTCATGATTATTTCCTTAAGCTTGCCAATAACTGTTCAAGGCTCAGGTCGTCCTGGATGAGCACCTCACGGGGCTTTGAACCGTGGGCCTGACCCACTACACCGGCCTTCTCGAGCATGTCCATCAGGCGGCCGGCACGGTTATAGCCAATGGAGAACTTGCGCTGAATGAGGCTGGTAGAGCCACTGCCGCTGCTGACAATGAGCCGGGCGGCATCGTCGAACATGGGGTCCAGGTGGTTCAGGTCCACATCGTCGGCGCTGCTCTCAGCGCCCTCGCCGCCCTCGATGACGGGCTCGGGCAGCTCGAAGGGCTCCTGATAGCCCTGCTGCTGGGCGATGAAGTGGTTGATGTCGACCACCTCGGGCGTGTCAACGAAGGCACACTGCACGCGGATGGGGTCGTTGCCCTGCAGATAGAGCATGTCGCCACGGCCTATCAGCTGCTGGGCTCCCATGCGGTCGAGAATGGTCTTTGAGTCAATGCCCTGGCTCACCTTGAAGGCTATGCGGGCTGGGAAGTTGGCCTTGATGGTGCCGGTGATGATGTTCGTGGTGGGTCGCTGCGTAGCAATGATCATGTGGATGCCCACGGCACGCGCCTTCTGGGCTATGCGGGCTATGGGTAGCTCAATCTCCTTGCCTGCCGTCATAATGAGGTCGCCATACTCGTCGATGACCACCACGATGTAGGGCATGAACTTATGGCCATGCTCGGGATTCAGCTGGCGGGCAATGAACTTCTTGTTGTAGTCCTTGATGTTGCGCTCGCCGGCTTTCATCAGCAGTTCGTAGCGGGCGTCCATCTCCACACAGAGCGACTGCAGGGTGCGGATGACCTTCGAGGTGTCGGTGATGATGGGCGTCTTGGCCTCCTCGGGCAAGGCGGCAAGGAAATGCTTGTCGATGGTCTTGTAGATGCTGAACTCCACCATCTTCGGGTCGACCAGCACAATCTTCAGCTCGGCGGGATGCTTCTTGTAAAGAAGGGAAGTGAGGATGGCGTTCAGGCCTACCGACTTACCCTGACCCGTGGCACCGGCAACGAGCAGGTGGGGAGCCTTGGCCAGATCGAACATGAACACCTCGTTCGTGATGGTCTTACCCATGGCGCAGGGCAGCTCCATCGTGGTCTCCTGGAATTTCCTGGAGTTCAGGATGGACTCCATCGACACAATGTTGGCCTTGGCATTAGGCACTTCCACGCCAATGGTTCCCTTGCCAGGAATAGGAGCGATGATGCGAATGCCGAGTGCCTTCAGGGACAGAGCTATATCGTCTTCCAGTCCGCGAATCTTTGAGATGCGGACACCAGGAGCCGGCGTTATCTCATAGAGCGTGATGGTGGGGCCCACCGTGGCCTTGATGCTGCTGATCTCAATGCCAAAGGTGCGGAGCACTTCCACAATGCGGTTCTTGTTGGCGGTCTGCTCAGCCATGTCTATATAGGGCTTGCCGTCCTCTTCGTAATGCTTCAGCAGGTCAAGCGTGGGATAGTGGTAGTTTTCCAAATCACGCTTAGGGTCATAGGGCTCCAGCATTTCCTCTCCCACATGTACTAAGTCCTTGCCATCAGCCTTCTCCTCTTCAGCAGCTGCCGTCACATCCATTCCCATATCGCCAGCCTCAGCCTTTGCAACCTTTGCAGGCTTCGCACTTTCAGCAGCAGGAGCGGGGGTATCCACCAGCAGGTCATCACCCTTGAATTCTACCGTCTCAGCGGCAGGGTCGTCAAAGACCTTCGGGTCCTCAAGGATTTCTATCTGCTTCTCGTAAGAGTCTCCCTGCCCTTCGCCTTTATTGTTGGTGACTTCGAAAATCACCTTGTCAAAGAACTTGCGGGGATTCAGTATCTTCCTGACCCATTCATACGTCTCGGCACTAATGTAGGTCAGGAAAAGCAGAGCAATGACTATCAGCACGGCAGCCAGTCCCGGCATGCCCACGAAGCCCTCAATCCAGCGCCCTACCTGCCAGCCATGATCGCCACCCAGGCAGAAATGACGCTCACCCAGCAAAGGGTCAACGAACCTGGCCAAAGTGATAGAAGTCCAGATCATCACCAGCATGAGGCACATGAACCACTTGAGCAGGTTCGGCTTGAAGGCCTTCATCAGCTTCAACGACGTCAGGAAAATGAAAACAGGCACCAGGAAGGCAGAGAGGCCAAAGCACTGCTTTACAAAGAAATAGGAGGTGTAGGCCCCAATAGAGCCACACAGGTTCTGGAACTCGCCGTTCTGGTTGGACATCTCGCCCGAACGGAGATTGCCAATCATGCTCACGTCGGCGGCACCAGTCGAGAGGAAGGAAATGAACGAGAGAATCATGCAAACAGACAAAGCAAACAGCACCATGCCCGTGAAAAACCGTAATCGTTCATTCTGGAATATCTGAGTGAAGCGCGACAGCCCCAGAGCCTCCATCAAAGAGGGGCGAACGGCGGCGCTACTAGTAGTTTTCTTGCTCTTTTTTGCCATTCAATCTTTTTCTTACGTTAATTCTTGTGCAAAATTAGCGCAAAAAAATTAGATACCATCAAAAAATCACATTTTTTTTGTATTTTTGCACCTCGAAAATAAATTAAAATGCAAAAGATCATATATAACAAGTTCGACAAAGCCTTCATTCCCCATCTCCCGGTAGCCCAGTTTGAAGGAAGAATCGTCGTTATCCTTACTCCCGGCGAGACGGAGAAAGCCGTCGATTTCCTTCTACGACAGCGCATCCTGGGGTTCGACACCGAGACGCGGCCTTCCTTCAAGCGGGGCTTTCAGCACAAGGTGTCGCTCTTGCAAGTAGCCACGGAAGATATTTGCTTCCTGTTCAGGCTCAACTATACAGGGCTGACACCCGCACTCATCCGCTTGCTACAAGATACCGTCGTGCCAAAAATAGGATTGTCATGGCACGACGACCTGAACTCCCTACATAAACTAGGACATTTCACTGCTGGCAACTTCATTGACATTCAGCACCACGTGCAGGAACTGGGCATTGAAGACCTGAGCCTGCAGAAGCTCTATGCCAACTTGTTCGGGCAGAAAATCAGCAAGCGCCAGCAGCTGAGCAACTGGGAGGCTGACGTCCTGACCGACAAGCAGAAATTATATGCCGCTACCGACGCCTGGGCCTGTATCAATCTATACAAGGAAATTGTCAGACTGAAGGAAAACGGAAACTACAAACTAGTGGTTAATGAAGAGAAACAGCATGAAACAAGTACAACTGAAACGAGGTAAGGAGGATAGCCTGCTCAGATTCCACCCCTGGGTGTTCTCAGGTGCCATCCAACATATAGACAATGACGTGACTGAGGGAGAGGTGGTTCGTGTGATTACTTCCAATGGCAGCTATATAGCCACCGGTCATTTCCAGCAGGGGTCCATCGCCGTGAGAGTGCTGAGCTTCAACGACATGGAAATCAACGATGACTTCTGGAGGCTGAGGCTGAACAAGGCGCTGCAAGCACGCCAGGCCATCGGTCTGGTTGACGACCCACAGACAACAGCTTTCCGCCTGGTTCATGGTGAAGGCGACATGCTGCCCGGACTGATCATCGACATATACGGACAGACGGCCGTGATGCAGGCCCACAGCATAGGAATGCACCTGGCCCGTCACCAGATAGCCCGCCAGCTCAAGGAAGTGATGGGGGGCCGCATTGCCCATATCTACTATAAGAGCGAGACTACCCTACCCTTTATGGAGCCAGAGAACGGATTCATCATTGGTGGCAGTAATGAAAACACCGCCTTAGAGAACGGGCTGCGCTTCTACGTAGACTGGCAAGAAGGCCAGAAGACAGGTTTCTTTGTTGACCAGCGTGATAACCGCTCACTACTGGAGCACTACGCCCATGAGCGACGGGTGCTTAACATGTTCTGCTATACGGGCGGCTTCTCTTTCTACGCCATGCGTGGAGGGGCACAGCTGGTGCATTCTGTCGACAGCTCGCTCAAGGCCATTGAGCTCACCCGCCGCAATGTGGAGCTCAACTTCCCCGGTGATCCACGGCACGAGGCTTTCTGTGAAGACGCGTTCAAGTTTCTGGACGCCATTGAGCCCCAGAGCAGTGTAACACCCACGAAGCCAACCTACGATCTCATCATTCTTGACCCGCCCGCCTTTGCCAAACACCGTGCCGCCTTGCACAATGCACTGAAAGGCTATATTCGCCTCAATGCAAAGGCATTTGAGAAGATAGCCCCCGGCGGAATCCTGTTTACGTTCTCATGCTCACAGGTGGTGACCAAGGATCACTTCCGCAATGCTGTCTTCACTGCTGCTGCCCAGGCACGCCGCACGGTGCGCATTCTCCATCAGCTGCACCAGCCTGCTGATCATCCTGTCAACATCTATCATCCTGAAGGCGAATACCTGAAAGGAATTGTTCTCTATGTTGAATAAGAAAGTTCGCCAGTTCATAGAACAGCATCAGCTACTCAGCAGCGAAGCGCTGAACCTAGTGGCACTTAGTGGCGGTGCTGACAGCGTTTGTCTTCTGCTGATTCTGCAAGAGCTGGGCTATCGGGTTGAAGCCGTTCACTGCAATTTTAAGCTTCGAGCCCAGGAGAGTGATCACGACGAGGAGTTTGTGAAGACTCTCTGCAAGTGCAGGAATATTCCACTACACATAACTCATTTCGACACAAGAACATACGCAGAGCTACATAGAGTAAGCATAGAAATGGCTGCACGCCAATTACGCTATGGTTATTTTGAACAGCTCAGACAAGATCTGGGAGCCGCCACCATTTGCGTTGCTCACCATCAGGACGACTCCGTGGAAACGGTGCTCCTGAACCTGTTTAGGGGTACGGGAATACGTGGGCTGTCGGGCATCAAGCCCATACATGGAAATATTGTCCGTCCATTGCTCTGCGTCAGCAGGAAAGAAATAGAGCAATGGTTGGCCTGTAGGCATCAGTCCTATGTCACCGACAGCACCAATCTGGTGCCTGATGTTGTGCGCAACCAAATTCGCCTGAACGTCATTCCACAGATTCTTCGCATCTCACCCGGCATCCCGCAGAACATTCTGGCCACGGCTCGACGCCTCCAGGAAGCAGAACTCGTTTTCAACCAAGCACTGACCCGGCAATTAGAATCCGTCGTAGACCAGAATTCGGCTGACATCACTCAGTTACTCAGTCTTCCCTCCCCCGAGGCTTTGCTGTTTGAATGGCTTTCACCTTTCGGCTTTTCACCAGCTACTATCGAGAATATAGCACAGAGCCTACCCACCATTCAGTCCGGTCGGCATTGGACTTCAGCCTCCCACCAGCTTTTCGTACACCAAGGAAAGCTGCTATTGGGGCCACTGGCCGAACAACGCCCCACCCTGCGCATTCCCGAGCCCGGAACCTATGTCTACCAGCACTCCGAGCGTATTCGGCTGACCGAGCAGGCGGGAGCACACGTTGACCGCCATTCCACTACAGCATGCCTGGACGCAGCCAAATTAGTGTTCCCCTTGATACTGCGTCCCGTGCAGACTGGCGACCGTTTTCAGCCCTACGGAATGAGAGGCTCCAAACTGGTCAGCGACTACCTGGCCGACCTGAAGATTTCACCTTTTGAGCGCCAGCGCCAACTAGTGCTCACTGATGCCAACGGGCATATTCTCTGGCTGGTAGGCAGGCGCCCCGACAGCCGGTTCTGCATAGAGCCTCAAACCATCAAGACCCTTGTCATCACTATTGAATAATAAGTCCCTGACAACCCATGAACGAACCAAAAATCATCAACGACCCCGTCTTCGGTTTTATCAAGATACCTCGTGGCCTGCTTTATGACATTGTACGCCATCCCTTGTTCCAGCGGCTCAACCGCATCAACCAGCTGGGACTGGCATCAGTAGTATACCCTGGTGCCCGACACACACGTTTCCAGCATTCCCTAGGAGCTTTCCACCTGATGAGCGAAGCCATCCTGTCACTTCAGCAGAAGGGGCAGTTCATCTTCGACATTGAGGCCGAGGCGGTGCAGGCAGCCATACTGATGCACGACATTGGCCATGGTCCCTTCTCGCATGTGCTTGAGAACACACTCATCCATGACATCTCACACGAGGACATCTCACTACTGATGATGGAGCACATCAACAATGAGCTCAACCAGCAACTGGGACTGGCCATTGCCATCTTTAAAGACGAATATTACAAGCGGTTCCTCCACCAGCTCATCTCTTCCCAGCTGGACATGGACCGCCTTGATTACCTGCGCCGCGACTCCTTTTTCACGGGCGTCACTGAGGGCAACATTGGCTCAGCCCGCATCATCAAGATGCTTAATGTGGTGGACGACCGCCTTGTGGTAGAGCAGAAAGGCATCTACTCACTGGAGAACTATCTCACCACACGCCG
>CAMNJH010000061.1 GCA_946541275.1 uncultured Prevotellaceae bacterium | reverse complement strand
AAGGGCGTATATATTATCAACATCAACAACAAACGAACCATTAAACTACAAGTGAAATAAAACTATGAAAAAGAGTATTATAACCATGATGGCTGCACAGGCATTGTGCTGCGTAGCCAACAGCCAGGAGGTGATGAAGTTAGAGCTGAAAAACGGTCAAGTGGTCACTTATCCTGTAGAGAGTATTAGCCGTTTCTACTTCGAAGGTGAGCAGTCGCAGGAACAACTCGCAGAGAACTGCGAAATGTCCATCGCCGACGAGGTGGTGCTTAACACCAGTGCCGCATTGAAACTGAACCTCGGCTCGGCAGTGGAGAGAATCTACTTCGGCCAAACGGCACATACCGACCTAACCCCCTATTCCGACGAACTCCTCTGCCAGTCAATATTACAGACCGGCAAGACAACTCCCAAAAGTAACCCATACGTCTTTGCAGATGGGTTTGAGGAGGGCAAGGAATACGTGTACCTCATTTTTGGCGTGAACGCACAGGGGAAGCGCGGCCCGCTGTATAAATATCATTTCACTACAGCCGTCGCAGCCAATGAGCCACAGGCCGTGGTCACTGGGGTGAAGCCAGAAACCGACCGTTATAGGATAACCGTTGAAGTCGACAAGGCGAAAGTGAAGGACTACTATATCTCTGCTGCAGCGAGCGAAGATATGGAGTTCCTGCCAACCGCTCTGTTTGGCCTAATCCTAAAGAGCGACCTCAATAATATGAACATGTATGAGAACAGCGAGACAGTGTATCTGACACGCAACAGCAGTACAGAGAAAGTGATGACCTTTGCCTGGGCACATGGCTGGGACAGCAAGTTATCAGGATACATCGACTATAGAATCTGGTATAGCACTTCCAATGCGAGGATGCTGGTGCCGAAAGAGAAGCCCGCAGAGCCCGTCATCCGCTTCTTCAGCGAGGAGGAAGCTGAGAATCTGGTAAAAAAGATAAGAAGAGTGACAGTAAGACAATAAATGCACCCAACGAAAGTTGATGCATCATGTGAATTAAATGTCTGATGGCACAGTAGGCAAACCTCATTGGTTTGCCTACTTTTTTAGGCTGAGGCGCAGTGTACTGGATTAGTTGACAACATTTGAGTCAACTTATGAGTAGGAATGTAAAGATGTATACAAGATTGTGATTTTGCATCCTGCACCTTGTCCGGCTTTCCACTTTTTATGTTGCACTACTTGCACCTGATTGCATATTATGCGTTTTGAAAATGCATAATATGCAATTTTTCTATGGGACGGTTCCCCATGGGGAAAAGTCAACGCCGCATGAGAAAAAGTCGTTGACTTTTGAAAAAATCTCGCGCGAGATTTTTCCGTGTGGTGGCGGTTTTTGGGAATGCATAATATGCAATTTGAAAAACGGCAGGTGCAGGTGGTCAGGTGCAAGTAGTGCAACATGTTTTCGGGTTGACTTTTTCTGGTTTCCTATCTTTTTTGTGCGGCAGAAATAGAAAAAGAGGAAAAAGTTTGGTGGAACGGGAAAAAATGCGTACCTTTGCACCCGTTCAGTGGAATGAGGGGCTTGCAAAAGCTCCTCATTCTTTTATAAAAGAGTATTTGAATGATTACAAAAGAGACAATTAAAGCATTGGCGGAAGAGTGGCTCAAGCAGGGCGACTACTTCCTGGTGGATATCCAGATGGGCGATGATGACCGCATCGTCATTGAGATTGACTGCGCTGACGGCGTGTGGATTGAGGACTGCGCCGAACTGAGCCGTTTCCTGCAAGAGAAGCTGGGCGACCTGCTCGATGACTATGAGCTGGAGGTGGGCAGCGCCGGCCTGGGCCAGCCCTTCAAGGTGGAGCAGCAATACGTGAACCATGTGGGCGACGAGGTTGAGGTGCTCACTGCTGATGGTCATAAGGTCAGCGGCACGTTGAAGAGCGTCGACGGGCGCCAGTTCGTGGTCACCACCCAGGAGAAGCAGGTGCCCGAGGGCAAGAAGCGCCCCGTGAAGGTGGACGTGGACCGCCAGTTCTCTATGGACGAGGTGAAGCAGACCCGCTATCTGCTGGAGTTTAAGTAATGTTTGATGCATAAAATCAAGAAATACATACATGGCAACAAAGAAAAATGCGAAGGGCCCAAGCATGTTTGAAACCTTCCAGGAGTTTAAAGAGACGAAGAACATTGATCGCACCACACTGGTCAGCGTGCTCGAAGAGAGTTTTCGCAATGTGCTGGCCAAGATGTTTGGTAGTGACGAGAACTTCGACGTGATTGTGAATCCCGATAAGGGTGACTTTGAGATTCACCGCCATCGTGTGGTGGTGGCTGACGATGAGCTGCAGGACGAGAACAAGGAGATAGCCTTGAGCGATGCCCTGAAGATTGAGCCCGACTACGAGGTGGGTGAGGAAGTGAGTGAGGAAGTCGACTTCACCAAGTTTGGCCGCCGTGCCATCCTGAACCTGCGCCAGACGCTGGCCTCGAAGATTCTGGAGCTGGACCACGATGCCCTCTACCAGAAGTACAAGGACAAGGTGGGCACCATCGTGTCCGCCGAGGTCTACCAGATGTGGAAGCGCGAGGTGCTGCTCATGGACGATGAGGGCAACGAGCTGCATCTGCTGAAAGGCGACCAGATACCCAGCGACAACTACCACAAGGGCGAGACCGTGCGCGCATTGGTGAAGGAGGTGAACAACGAGAACAACAATCCCCGCATCATGCTTTCGCGTACTAGCCCCGACTTCCTGAAGCGCCTGCTGGAAGCCGAAGTGCCCGAGATTGCCGACGGTCTGATAGCCATTCGCCGCGTGGCCCGCATGCCGGGTGAGCGCGCCAAGGTGGCCGTCGAGAGCTTTGACGACCGTATTGACCCCGTGGGCGCCTGCGTGGGCGTGAAGGGCAGCCGTGTGCACGGCATCGTGCGCGAGCTGGGCAACGAGAACATCGACGTCATCAACTACTCCAGCAACATTCAGCTGTTCATCCAGCGTGCGCTGAGTCCTGCCAAGGTGAACAGCATCACGCTCGACCAGGAAAACCACAAGGCCGAGGTCTATCTGCAGCCTGAGGAGGTGAGCCTGGCCATTGGTAAGGGAGGCATGAACATCAAGCTGGCCTCCATGCTCACCGAGTACACCATCGACGTGTTCCGTGTGGTCAACGAGGGCGAGACTGATGAGGACATCTACCTCGACGAGTTTGCCGATGAGGTGGACCAGTGGGTCATCGACGCCATCAAGGCCCTGGGCTACGACACCGCCAAGGAAGTGCTGGGTGCACCACGCGAGCTGCTCATTGAGAAGGCCGACCTGGAGGAAGAAACCGTCGACCATCTGCTGGAAGTGCTGAAGGCAGAGTTCGAGTAAGGACCTCACAACCCCTCCAAGGAGAGGGGGAGTCAGAACAGACTTGTTGGCGAATAGGAGAAAACAGATTTTATAATGCTTGGGACTCCCTCAACTAACCAAGCGCCCCTCCCCCCGGGAGGGGGTGGGGGTGGGTAAAAATAATATATGGGAATAAGATTAAACAAAGTATTAACAGAACTGAACATAGGACTTCAAACGGCAGTTGATTTCCTAAAGAACAAGAAAAGCCTGGGCGAGATACGTGAGGATGCCACGCCGAACACCAAGATCAGCGACAACCAGTATGATGCGCTGGTGCAGGAGTTCAGCAGTGACAAAGCCGTGAAGACGCAGGCCGACAAGCTCTTCCCCAAGAAGCCCAAGGAGAAAAAGCCCGAAGGGCCGGCAAAGACCAAGACCGAGGAGGAGCTGCAGCAGCGCCAGCAGTTCAAGCCGCTGGGGAAGATTGACCTCAGCACGCTGAACAAGCCCAAGTCTGCTGCTCAGTCATCTGCAAGCCCAGCCAAGAAGTCTGTGCCTGAGGCTGCTGCCGTAAGCCCGGCACCGAAGCCTGTGGAGCCAGCTCCGCAGGTAAAGCCCGAACCCAAGGTTGAGGCTCCGAAGCCTCAGGTCAAGGAAGAGAAACCCCAGGTCAAGGAGGAGAAGCCCCAAGCTCAGCCTGTGGCCGAAGTGAAGCCCAGGCAGGAGAAGAAACCCGCTCAGGCTCCACGGCCCGAGAAGCCCAAGCAGCCTGAACCCGAGCATCCCAAGGTGGAGACTGCCGCCGTACCGCCTCAGGTGGAGGTGGAGGAAGAACCTCAGGAAGAGGAAGCTCCCGTTGCTGCCCAGGCCCCGCAGAAGGAGATTTACACCCTGAAGAGCGAAGAAAAGTTGGCTCCGAAGGTGAACGTGCTGGGTAAGATTGACCTGTCGACCATCAACCAGAGCACCCGCCCCAAGAAGAAGACCAAGGAGGAGAAGCGCAAGCAGCGTGAAGAGAAAGCTGCCCAGCAGCGGCAGGCCTCTGGTCAGGTCTCCGGCGAGAAGAAGAAGCGCGAGCGCATTCGCACTGGCAAGGTGGACATTGAGGAGGCTGCCAAGCAGCAACAGCAGCAGGCTCAGCAGGGTGGTGGCAAGAAGAAGAACAAGGGCGGCAATGCAAACTTCAGCGACCAGGCCCAGCAGGGTGGTGGCAAGAATAAGAAGAACAAGAACCGCCAGCCCGTGAAACCCATTGAGGTGAATGAAGAGGAAGTGGCTCGCCAGGTGAAGGAAACGCTGGCCCGCCTCACCTCGAAGACCACCCAGAACAAGAAGGGCGCCAAGTACCGCAAGGAGAAGCGCGACGCAGTGGCCGAGCGCATGAACGAGGAGATGGCAGCCGAGGCAGCACAGAGCAAGACACTGAAGCTCACGGAGTTTGTCACCGTCAGCGAGCTGGCTACGATGATGAACGTGCCCGTGGTCAAGGTCATCGGCACCTGCATGAGCATCGGTATCATGGTGAGTATCAACCAGCGCCTGGATGCTGAGACCATCAACATTGTGGCCGATGAGTTCGGCTTCAAGACTGAGTACGTCTCGGCTGAGGTGCAGAACGCCATCCACGAGGAGGCCGACGACGAGAACGACCTGCTGCCCCGCGCACCCATCGTCACCGTCATGGGCCATGTGGACCATGGTAAGACGTCGCTGCTTGACTATATCCGAAAGACCAACGTCATTGCTGGTGAGGCCGGCGGCATCACGCAGCACATTGGTGCCTACAATGTGACGCTGCCCGACGGGCGCCAGATTACTTTCCTTGATACCCCTGGCCACGAGGCTTTCACCGCCATGCGTGCCCGCGGTGCCCAGGTCACTGATATTGCCATCATCATCGTGGCTGCTGATGACTCGGTGATGCCTACCACCAAGGAGGCCATTGCCCACGCTCAGGCCGCCAACGTGCCCATGGTGTTTGCCATCAACAAGATTGATAAGCCGGGTGCCAACCCCGACAAGATTCGTGAAGACCTGGCCAACATGAACCTGCTGGTCGAGGACTGGGGCGGTAAGTACCAATGCCAGGAAATTTCGGCCAAGAAGGGCATCGGCGTGGAGGACCTGCTGGAAAAGGTGCTGCTGGAGGCCGAGATGCTAGACCTGAAGGCCAACCCCAACCGCAAGGCCACGGGCAGCATCATCGAATCATCGCTCGACAAGGGCCGTGGCTACGTCAGCACCGTGCTCGTCAGCAATGGTACGCTGAAGGTGGGCGATGTGGTGATTGCCGGCACCAGCCATGGCCGCATCAAGGCCATGTTCAACGAGCGCAATGAGCGTATACAGGAGGCCCGGCCTGCTCAGCCCGCCATTATCCTGGGTCTGAACGGTGCCCCGACGGCTGGCGATGCCTTCCATGTGATGGACAGCGAGCAGGAGGCCCGCGAGATTGCCAACAAGCGCGAGCAGCTGGCTCGCGAGCAGGGACTGCGCACGCAGACCCGACTGACACTGAGCGACATCAGCCACCGCATTGCCTTGGGCGAGTTCAAGGAGCTCAACCTCATTGTCAAGGGCGATACTGACGGAAGTATCGAGGCTCTCAGCGATTCGTTCATCAAGCTGTCTACGGAGAAGATCAAGGTGAACGTCATCCACAAGGCCGTGGGACAAATCAGCGAGAACGACGTCACGCTGGCTGGTGCCTCTGATGCCATCATCATCGGCTTCCAGGTGCGTCCCTCGTCGGCAGCACGCAAGCTGGCCGAGACCGAGGGCGTGGAAATCAACACCTACTCCATCATCTACGACGCCATCGAGGACGTGCGCTCCACCATGGAAGGCATGCTCGACAAGATTATCAAGGAGGAGGTCACCGCCCAGGTGGAGGTGCGCGAGGTCTACAAGATTTCGAAGGTGGGCACCGTGGCTGGCGCCATGGTCGTCGAAGGCAAGGTGCACCGCTCGGACAAGGCCCGTCTGGTGCGCGATGGCATCGTGGTCTTCACCGGTGCCATCAATGCCCTGAAGCGCTATAAGGACGATGTCAAGGAGGTGGCCACCAACTTCGAGTGCGGCATCTCGCTGGTGAACTTCAACGATATTCAGCAGGGTGACATCATTGAGACCTTCCAGGAAATAGAGGTCCAGCAGAAGCTCTGATACGAATACTTTTCATAAAGGAGGGGCAAGGCAGCAGCGCTGCTTTGCCCCTCCTTTAAGTTTTTCCTAGAATTTCTAGATTGTCTAGATTATCTAGAATATCTAGCCTTTCTAGGAATAAAAAAGGGCCTCCCCAGTAGCTGAGGAGGCCAAAAGCTGAGAGGGCTGAATGGATTATTTCACCATGTATTTCTTTCCGTTCATGATGTAGAGGCCCTTGGTAGCCTTCTCCACGCGGCGGCCCTGCAGGTCGTAAATGCTGTTGGTCTTGTTGACGGTAGCCTTCACGGTGTCGTAGATGCCGTTGTAGATCTGCTCGGCAATGAGCGAGACGTTGAACAGATAGAACCAGTTGTTGTACTCATAGCGGAACTTGGTGTCCAAGCGCTTGCCATTGAAGGATTCGCCATCGTTGTAGACAGTTACGTTCAAGCCAGTGTCGCTGTCCTTCACTTCGCCGAAGTCGAAGGAAATCTTTCCATCTTCTGCGAACCATCCGTTGTCGTCCAGGAAGAAGCCGGCGGTCACGTCAGCACTTGCATAGGTGTCAACTCCACCCTCAACACCATTGGCTACGCCCATGTTTTCATTGACCAGATTCTCGAACGAGGTGGCTTCCAGTGTCTTCAGGCAGTTTGTGAAGTCAATCTTGCCAGTGGCACCATTGTCGTTGCCAGGTTCGGGAACAGGCAGCTGAACGGTCTCAGAGCCCAGCAGGCGCTCGTCGTCTGAAACGTCTGCAGCATTGAAGGAGAACTCCTCAAAGCGGAAGTAGTAGTTGTTGGGCTTGTCCTTCATCTTGTTGCAGTTGAAGGCAATGGTCTGACAGCCTTTACCCTCGGCCATCATGTCCTGCTCCACTTCAATCTTCTGCCATTCCGGCGTGCAGTTCAGTGTACCAATGGCCTGCCAGTGAACATAGCTGCCAGGCATGTTGTGCAGCTGGGTGTCGATGTCAGCAGGTTCGTCGGCGCGGTACCACATCACCAGACGATACTTTGAGTTGGGGATGAACTTGTGAGGAACGGTCACGAAGAACTGAGCCTCCCAGTCGTCAATGGTGGTCTTCTCAGTGCCATCAGCCTTGTGCCAGTACTGCACCTCTTTAAAGGTGGGATTGCCTTCATCGTCGAGGACGGGAGTCACGCCATCTTCTTCGAACACCTGCTCTTGTCTGCTTCCTTCCCAGGCAGCGGCCGAAACGGTCAGTGCGGGCTGTCCGTCAACGGGGTCGTTAACAATGCGTGCCTTGACGTCAGAGCCATCAGCAGCATCGCGGCCAGTGAAGTTGGTGTAGCTGCCAATGGCGTCAGCCGACTGTGTTCCATGGCGCAGCATGTTGAACCAGCCCGTGAATTCCTCCGGTCCCTTCGGGTCGCGTATCTCCAGCTTCACATCGTCGAAATAGAAGACGTTGCCGGTTGCATCGGTAGAAAGGTTGAAAGCTACCGACTGGAAGAACTTTTCAGCAGCTTCCTGAGTCATGTCGGCGCTAACGGTAGCGGAAACCTGAATCTTCTGCCACTCGGGGGTGACATCGATGTTTCCGAAAATCTGATAGTGGTTGTAGTTGCCGGGATTCCAGTGAGCCTGTGTCTCAAAGTGTCCGTTCTTATCGGCGCGAACGCGCATGGTCATTCTGATTTCCTTGCCCTCGGGGATGGTCTCAGTAGCATAGACGAAGAACTGGCAGTCCCAGCTGGCCAGCTTTCCGTCGGCTGCCACCTTGTTGCCGGCTTCATCGGCTTCAGCCTCGCTACGTGCAATGACACGTGCGCAGTGATTGCCAGGCTCCAGGGGGTCGTCAATGATTTCGGCAAAGCCCTGGAACTGTCCGTTTTCGTCGTACTGCTGGCCAGAGCCTTCAGCGAATTCTACATTCTGGCGGTAGTCGTGGCACCAGAAGCTGCTCCACATGGGATCCTGTTCGCCCTCCATGTCACCATTGGTAATCATGTTCTGCCACTCTGACTGTGCAAAAGCTCCGCTGCTGAGCAGCGCTGCTGCGATTAGAGTAAAGAATTTTTTCATAATTGTTACGGTTTTGAGGTTAAGTATAATTGTGTTATTTGTCGCGTTACTATTATATTTCATGATGCAAAGATATGAAAAAGCGTTTACGTGTTATATCTTTTTTGTATCATATAGTTTAATTTTTGTATCATCTTTTTGTGGAGATAAAAATTTGCCGTACCTTTGCATGGACTATGTTACAAATGAAAATCATGGAGAAACTATGCAAAAAATATTGACCTTTGTCTTTATTTTCTCATGGGCCCTGGGCGCAATGGCCAAGGCTGGAAAATTCTTCAATAGCGAGCGGCAGCTGTCAAGCAGTTTTGTCACTCAGGTATATGTGGACAACGAGGGCTTCCTATGGGTGACCACGCGCGACGGCATCAACCGTTATGACGGCTACCAGTTCCGGGTGTTCAAGCGCGAGAACGATGCCGACAAGACGCTAGCCAGCAACTACGTGAACTCTATGATGCAGGATAGCCGCGGCCTGTTCTACTTTGGCATGTACGGAGCCCTGCAGACCTGGGACGGCAATGAGTTCCACAATGTCACCATGAAAGACTTGAACGGCAACGAGGGCTACTGCTATGCCACCTGCTTCCTGGAGCGGAAGAACGGCGACGTGCTCGCAGGCACATCGGGACTGGGCGTGATGAAGTTCACCGGCCCCTCCACCGCGCAGCAGATAGGAGGCCAGCTGGCCAGTCTGCACACGGTGAACTCGCTGTTGGAAGACCACAGGGGGCGCTTGTGGTTGGTGACCGACCGCCAGGGACTGTTGTGCTATGATGGCTATAACTGCAAGGAATATCTGTCAGAGCGCAACGATTTGTATGGGCTTTGCGAAGACCATGAAGGCAACGTCTACGTGGGAACGTCAAATAGTGGACTCTATCGCCAGCAGGGCGATACCTTTGTGCATATTGAAGGAACTGGGCAGAAAGCCGTGTCGGCCCTCTATTGCAACAGTGAGGGAATGATTCTCATAGGCTACGACGGCAGCGGACTGGCCATCTATAACCCACGGAATCAGCAGCTGACTGACAATCCCTTCTTCAGCCTGGAGGTGGACCTGTCGAAGAGCAAGATGCAGTCCATGGTGGAAGACCAGAACGGCAACCTCTGGCTGGGCATGATGCAGAAGGGCATCTACAAGCAGCCCGTAGCCCGTAGTGGCTTCTATTATCAGGGCGTCAAGCTGGGGCCGGCCAACTGCATAGGCAGTGCCTTTATTGTTTGCGTCTTCGTTGACAGCAAGGGGCGCACGTGGCTGGGCACCGACAAGGATGGGCTTTACTGCCTGAGCCCCGACAGGACAACGGCCGTCCACTTGCAGGAGGGCTACCCCTCGGTGGTCATGGCGGTCAACGAGGATCGGCAGGGGCGTATATGGATAGGCTCCTACCAAGAGGGCTTTGGATGGATTGATCCCCAGACCCTGAAATATCACCGCCAGAGCTATGCCTACGATAATCATCTGATAGTGATGGACATGGCCGTTGACGACCAGGACCGTCTTTGGATGGCTACGATGAAGCACGGCGTGATGTGTATGAACCTCAGCGATGGCAGCATCAGGGAATACCGCATGGCCCCCAGTGCCGGCAGTAACAGGCAGGTGAACAGCATTGCCAACGACTACGTCTCGCAGATTTCCCTGTCGCCCGACGGCCGCCGCCTCTATGTCTCTACCTCCATGGGCCTTTGCTGTCTGGACATTCCCAGTGACAGCTGGACAAAGGCGTTCGGTGTCAACTGCCTGCACTACAGCCAGCCTATCAGAGTGACCAAGGAGCATGACGGAGTGCTGTGGGTGGCCACCAACGACGGACTCTACCGTTTCGACCTTGATGGCAAAGAGCTGAATTGCTACACCCGTGAGAACGGGCTCACTGACAATGGCATCGCCTCCATGGAGTTCGACGGGGAAGGCAATCTCTGGCTGGGCACCAATCACGGACTGAGCTGCTTGAACCCCGCGACAGGAGACGTGGAAACATACTATGTTGACGACGGGCTGCAGAGCGATGAGTTCGGCGACAATTCCTCATGGCGCTGCAGCGACGGGCTTGTCATCATGGGCGGTACGGGCGGACTGACGTGGTTCTATCCCTGGGAGGTGATGCAGACCTCGTGGAATGCCAACGTCCAGCTGACGGGATTCTTTGTCAGCGGCTTACAAGTGAACACCTCCACTCTGTCAGGCAATGAGCTGGTCATGGACACCACCTCCACCGACCACCAGCGCTTCAGGCTGAGCTATCAGGACAACTCGTTTGCCATTCAGCTCTCCACCCTTACTTTCGACAACCCCGACTACATTACTTATTTATATAGCATCAACGGCGAGCCTTTCATCCGCCTGCAACAAGGCATGAATGTGCTCACCTTCCTGCACATGTCGCCAGGAACCTATCAGTTCCGCGTGAAGGCCGAGCGCAACAACCATGTCACCGACGAGCGCCTGTTCACCGTGGTGGTCGAGGCACCCTGGTATCGCTCCCTTTGGGCCTATCTGCTCTATGCAGCGCTGCTGGTGGGTGCCATCGGGCTTTACCTGGCCTATCGCCGCCGTAAGGAGCAAGACCGCCTGAGGCTGCAGGAGCACATCCACGCTGAAGAGATGGCCGATGCCAAGCTGCGCTTCTTCATCAACATCAGCCACGAGATTCGCACGCCTATGACCCTCATCGTCTCACCGTTGCTTTCGCTCATCAAAAACGAGAAAGACCCGCAGTTGCGTGGCACCTACGAAACCATGCACCGCAATGCCAACCGCATCCTGGGACTTATCAACCAGATGATGGACCTGCGCAAGATTGACAAGGGGCAGATGCAGATGCGGATGAAAGAAACCGACCTGGTTGACTTCGTGGCCGACATCCATTCGCTGTTCCAGCCCCAGGCAGAGGCCAAGCAGATTGACCTGCACTTCGAGCACGACACCGACAGCCTGCCAGTGTGGATTGACCGAAAGAACTTCGACAAGGTCATTGTGAATATCCTTTCAAATGCCTTCAAGTTCACACCTTCCGGCGGACGCATAGACATCCGACTGAGCCATGACAGTCAGCAGGCCTTCATTGCCATTAGCGATAATGGTGAAAAGATTCCCGAGGACAAGCTGCAGCGCATCTTCGAGCGATTCTATCAGTCGCCGTCGAAGGTGAACGACCGCCACACCGGCACCGGCATTGGGCTGGACCTCACGCGCTCGCTGGTGGAGCTCCACCATGGCACCATCAGCGCCCATAATCTTGACGAGGGCTGCGAGTTCGTGGTCACCCTGCCGCTGGGCAATGCCCATCTGAAGCCCGAGGAGATGGTGGTGGAGAAAGAAGAGGACGGCCCCGAGACCGAGAACTACGTCCAGGAAGAAGAGCAGCCCCAGGCCGCTGAGCAGGTACCAGCTGAAAGCCCCAGGCGCATGGACGGCAGGAAAGTCATTGTGCTGGTCGAGGACGATGACGAGATACGCCGATACCTGGCCAACGAGCTGGGCACTGACTACGAGGTGAAGGCCTGCGTCAACGGGCGCCAGGCCCTGGGCGAAATTTACCGGACCCTGCCCGACCTTGTCATCTCAGATGTGATGATGCCCGAGATGGATGGCAATGCCCTCTGCTCAAAACTGAAGGCGAACACCACCACGAACCACATTCCTGTCATCCTGCTCACGGCAAAGAGCAGCGACGACGACCGTCTGGAGGGACTGGAGAGCGGCGCCGACGCCTATATCGTCAAGCCTTTCAACATTGACATTCTGCGCCGCACCATTATCAATCTGATCAGCACTCACCAGATGCTGCGGCTGAAGTACGAGCGCAACGACAGTCTGGAAGACCAGCTGGAGAGTGTGGAATTGCCCAAGTCGCCCGACGAGAAACTGCTGGAGCGCATCATGGCCACGGTGAACAAGCACCTGAGCGACTCAGATTTGAATGTGGACATGATAGCCGAGGAGGTGGGCATCAGCAGGGTGCATCTGCATCGCAAGATGAAGGAGCTGACCGGCCAGACGCCACACGATTTCATTCGCAATCTCCGACTGAAGCGTGCCGCCACGCTGCTGGCCAGCCAGAGCATGAACGTCAATGAGGTGATGTATGCCTGTGGCTTCTCCAACTCCACCTCGTTCTCTACTATCTTCAAGCGGTTCTATGGCATGTCGCCCCGCGACTATATCCACGAGCACGACAAGCGGTCGTTCAGTGAGCCCTAGCCATGGTTTTCACGATTGTCTGATGACCTCGGTTTTACACGGTTTAATACGGTTTAAGGGGACCCTAGTACTGTATTAAACCGTGTAAAACCGTGGCCCTATTTCCTCTGCTTCCACATCAGCAGTCCGCCCACTGCCCCCAGCGTGACGCCCAGCGAGTTGGCCGCAAAGTCGAGCCACTCGCCTGCCCGCTCCTGGGTGCAGTGCTCTTGTAGCAGTTCTATGCATCCGCTCATCAGAATGGGACCCAGCCAGGCCAGCAGGAATAGCTTCCAGCCCACCAGCTGGTCGTGGCAGCGCTTGTACTCCCACCACATCACCAGGCAGGTGCCGCCGTACATGACCAGGTGTGTCCATTTGTCAATAAGCGGCACGTCGTCCATGGGTGTCTCGGGCATATTGATGAACAGCGACAGATACCAGACCAGCGCCAGGCAGACCAGCGTCAGCGGGTAGTGACTTAGAATGTATCGGAACTTCTCCATGGGGCATTTTTTCATTAGTAAGCTGCAAAAGTACAAATTTCCTTTCAATTTATGTGCTTAAACAAGAAAAAAATTGTACTTTTGCATCCGAAAAGCGTAAAAAAGAAAGAATATGAAGCAGACGGAGAGAGCGAACTTCGGTAGTAGGCTGGGCATCATCCTGGCTACGGCGGGCTCGGCTGTGGGCTTGGGAAACGTGTGGCGCTTTCCCACGATTACCGGCGAGAACGGCGGAGCAGCCTTCCTGCTCGTCTATATTGTCTGTGTGCTGTTGTTGGGCATCCCCTGCATGCTGAACGAGTTTATTATTGGTCGCAGGGCACAGGCCAACACCGCCCGGGCCTATTCCAAGCTGGCGGGTGGTACGCCCTGGCGCTTCATAGGCTATTTCGGCGTGTTCACAGGTTTTCTCATTGCGGGCTATTATTGTGTGGTGTCAGGATGGTGCCTACAGTATGTGGTGGCCTCGGTCAATGGCGGGCTTGATGGCGATCCTGCCGCCGTGGAGCACTACTTCTCCGATTTCTCCACCAATCCCTGGAAGCCCATCGTGTGGCTCGTGGTCTTCATGCTCATCACTCATTTCGTCATTGTGCGCGGTGTGGAGAAGGGCATTGAGCGGGCTTCGAAGCTCATGATGCCGCTGCTGTTCATCCTGCTGGTCGTCATTGCCGTGGCAGCGTGCCTGCTGCCCAATGCCACGAAGGGCATCGCCTTCCTGTTCAGTCCCGATTTCTCAAAAGTCGACTCCAATGTGCTGCTGGGCGCCCTGGGGCAAGCCTTCTATTCCCTCTCACTGGGCATGGGGTGCCTGTGCACCTATGCCAGCTACTTCAGCCGTGACACGCACCTCACCAAGTCGGCCGTGCAAATCGTCTCGCTCGACACGCTGGTAGCCATTCTGGCGGGCCTGATGATTTTCCCCGCCGTGTTCAGTGTGGGTGGCAATGTGGATGTCGGCCCTTCGCTGGTGTTCATCACCCTGCCCAATGTGTTCAACCAGGCTTTCTCCACCATTCCCCTGGTGGGCCATGTCATTGCCTTGCTGTTCTATATGCTGCTGTCAGTGGCAGCGCTGACGTCGCTCATCTCCCTGCACGAAGTCAGCACCGCCTTCTTCCATGAAGAGTTCAACATTTCGCGTAGCAGTGGTGCCACCATCGTCACGGTGCTGTGCTGCATCATTGGCATATTCTGCTCGCTGTCTTTCTACAATACTGATTTGTCGCTCTTCGGCATGCAGCTCTTCGACCTGTTCGATTTCATCACAGGCCAGATATTCCTGCCTCTGGGTGGCTTCCTCACTTGTCTGTTCCTAGGCTGGTACGTGCCTAAGAATATTGTACGCGAGGAGTTCACCAACCAAGGCACGCTGCGGGGCCGCTTCTTCAGTGTCTATCTGTTCTGCGCCCGGTTTGTGTGCCCCATTTGCATTCTGCTCATCTTCCTTCATCAGCTGCAAGTGATTTAAGGGATGCGAGGCCAGCTTTTCTATCTGAATAAAAGTGACCGGCGCATCCTGCTGGCCCTGTTGGCGGTGATAGGGGTGGCTCTGGTGGTCATCTTCATTGCAGGTGGTGATGATCGGACCGACGCTTCTCCCCTGGCCCTGTCTGCGCCGATAGCCGACAGCCTGGCCGTAGCCGACCATGAGCCCTATTATGCCCAGCCCACCGTGGAGGCCGAGCGCTTCCCCTTCGATCCCAACACGGCCGACTCTACCCAGCTGCTGCGCCTGGGCCTGCAATCGTGGCAAGTGAGAAACGTCTACAAATACAGGGCTGCTGGGGGCATCTACCGCCGCAAGGAAGACTTTGCCCGCCTGTATGGGCTCACGGCAGGCCAATATCGCGAGCTGGAGCCCTACATCACCATCGGTGCCGACTATCGGCCCGCCGCTGACCTGTTTGCTTCGCGCCCGACCACTGCAGCACCCGCTGACTCCACGCCCACTCACCGCTATCCCGTAAAGCTGGAGGCAGGACAGACCATCGACCTGGCCACCGCCGACACCACACAGCTGCAGTCCGTGCCCGGCATTGGCCCCTATTTTGCCCGTCGCATTGTGGAATATGGCCGGCGGCTGGGCGGCTACGTCAGTGTGGACCAGCTGACCGAGATTGATGACTTCCCCCAGGAGTCGCTATCCTATCTGACGCTCGGCAGCACGCCGGAGGTCAGCAGGCTGAATATCAACATGCTCTCCGTGGACCAGTTGAAGCGCCACCCCTACATCAATTTCTATATGGCCCGCGCCATAGTGAATTACCGCCGCCTGCATGGCACCATCAGCGACCTTGACGACCTGCACCTGCTGCCCGAGTTCCCGCCTGAAGTCATTGAGCGCCTGCGACCTTATGTAACGTATTAGGAGTTAGGAGTTAAGGGTTAGGAGTTAGGGCTTCTATCTTGGAGCTTGCGAAAGCTGTGTTAAATGTTAGCAAAATGACACGAAAGGCGGCTTCGCGCAAAAAATATGGCATAAAACCACGGAAAAATTTGGCTGTTCGCTCTTTTTGCCGTACCTTTGCAAAATGACACTCATGGAATTGTCGGCAGAAAGGATGGACTTAATTATAATAAAAGGAAAGGTACGATTATGAAATTATTCGATGTGTATCCGCTTTTCGACGTGAACATTGTGAAGGGCAAAGGTTGTAAAGTGTGGGATGACAAGGGTCAGGAATATCTGGACCTCTATGGCGGCCATGCCGTCATCTCCATCGGTCATTCACATCCCCATTATATTGAGAAAGTAACCGAGCAGTTGCAGAAGATTGCTTTCTACAGCAATTCGGTGGTGAACAAGCTGCAGGTGGAACTGGCTGAACGCTTGGGGCGTGCCTCGGGCTACGAGGACTATCAGCTGTTCCTCATCAACAGCGGTGCCGAGGCCAATGAGAACGCACTGAAGCTGGCGTCGTTCAAGACGGGCAACACCCGTGTGCTCTCTTGTGAGGGTGCCTTCCATGGCCGCACCTCGCTGGCCGTTGAGGTGACCCACAACCGCAAGATTGTGGCTCCCATCAACGACAACCACCACGTGCGCTTCCTGCCCCTGAACGACCTGGAGCC
>CAMNJH010000060.1 GCA_946541275.1 uncultured Prevotellaceae bacterium | reverse complement strand
TAGTACCTGCCATACCCGGCGTCAGGCCATAGTTGGCTCTCAAAAACAAAGCGAAGACGGCAAGCATTGTGTAGTAGCCGAATCGCTCACCCGTGTTGGCTAGTGCCAACGCAAATAGTCCTTTCGGTTGTCCTTCAAACATGTTTTATTTAATTTTAGAGTTTTTGGTTCGCATGATGTCGAAAAGGTAGGTCAGCTTGACCACGATGTTCGAGAAGTTGGAACGGGCAAAGTAGTCGCGCTTGGAGTTACCGTAGATGTCGCCCAGACCATAATAATAGCGGCCTTCCAGAAGAAAGTGACCCAGCTTGGGATGCGAAAACTCCAGGCCCAGTCCCCCCGTAATGCCATAATCCAACTTGTGCTCTACAGCCATCGTATCCTGGGCCACAACGCTAGATGTTCTGCCAGAGCCGTCCTGATAGACAAGGGTGCGGTTGACCCAGTCGAAATTCTGATGCGTTTTCTCGCTGAGGTACATGCCTACCTGAGGACCCACCTGGAAGAAGAATTGGAAGCCGCGGCGCTCACGTCCCCACCCCAGACGGGCGAAGACTGGCAGCTGAATATAGGATATGTCGCGTTCGTATTCCTCGGGAAGCCCGGTCACCGCATTGATGACAGGCTCATCCTCAGGCGTCAAGATACTCTCTTTCCAGCCTATCTGGGCATAGTTCAGTTCGCCCACAATAGCACAAATGCTATTGAAGTATTTTTCGGAAGTGTAGCGGAAAGAGAGACCACCCGTCAGTCCGTTGTGCAAGGACTGTGGCACCTTTGGGACGAAGCCAATATTGCTCAAGGCGAAACCGCCATTCACACCGACGGCCATTTCATTACGGTGCTGACCAACCTGTGCCACTGCAGATGAGAAAGCTGAAAGGCAGACAGCCAAAGCCAGACATATCCGCTTTCCTCTTTCCAACAGGATGTCCTGAAGACTCATCATCGCGTGGCCCTTATCTCTTTGTTTCAGGAAATGTTAATAGTTAACGGTGTCAATCTGGCCGCCCGGCTTATAGTGAACGAACATGAAAGCACGGTTCTGATAGCCTCCATTTCCCATTCGCTCAAACTTCAAGGGAGTTTGCACTGGCAAGTAGTTGAAACGGCCTGCAGCCCCGTCGAAAGTCTTGCCATATTTGTGCAGACCACGAAGGAAGTAGAAAGCATGGTCAAAGCCGGTTATAGCCAATGGCGGAGTGAAGGGACTCATATCCTGATGAAAATTGGAATGGTACTTCTGTGCCAGACGTTTGGCCAGATAGGGCGAGAAGCCAGGAAAGTAAGGAGCAGGAATATAGGTGTCGTACTTGTGGAAATTGGCCTGTTGCACATCTGCCTGTGCCAGCCATTCGGTATAGCCAAAGAGAGACACCTTGATGTTGGCATTTGAAGCTTGCAGGTCCTTCAACTTAACAAAGATTACATCCATGTCGGTGGTGCGGGATGAGTTCAGTACAACTACATTTGACTTCTGCGTGCTGAACGCACTGGCAAACATGGAATTGGCCGATTTGAGACTGGTAAGGCTATAATTCATCGAGCGGGAATCCAGTTCTTTTCGCAAGGCAGAGGTAAAGCCTCCTTTCGTGCTATTCGAATCATCACAATCAACGATGACTGGGTGATAATCCTTGAACCACTCAGCAAAGCGCCGACTGAGCGTCGGCACCTGTCCGTCGAACGATTGATACACCTGGAACAGATGGCTATTGGTCGACAACTGAGGAGCCGTAATGGAGAATGGAATGACAAGCATGGTTCCATGCTCATTGCAGAATTGCGACAACTGGTCCATCTGCTTTGAATAGAGAGGGCCGAAAATGATGTCACAACGCCCAGCATTGGCATTCTGGAGCGTGGGAAGTAGATCAGCACCTTCGGGGGTGTTCCAAGCATATACATCCACCGATATTCCTTCATGCTTCAGGCTGTCGCAGGCCATCAGTAATCCACGATAATACTCCACCATACGTCGGCCATCACCATTGATATCGTGCAAGGGCAACATGACGCCCATGCGAATAGGACGCTGACGAACATCATCAGCTCCCATGGGTTCTTCAACCTCTGCAGACTGGGGCGAAGGTATGATAATTTTGTCACCCTTTTTCAGCACATAGTCGGATCTTTCCATGCCAGGATTGGCACTGCGCAACTGAGACTCACTAATGCCATTTGCATGGGCTATACCATAGATGGTTTCGCCCTTTTTCACCTTATGAGTCTTTACTGACTGTGCCACAATAGTTCCACAGGCAAAAATCAGCAGCGATGATGCCAACAAATATCTGAATAATCGTGTCATGTTTTGTATCTATTTCTGTTTTCGCCTACAAAAGTACGAAAAAAAAGTGAATTGTAAATGATGAACAGCGAAATATTTCGTTTCTTTCTTACCAATCATCATCCTCACCACCGACAACACCATTTTTCAGCGCTTCTTCCACCTTGTCCATGATGGCATTGGAATAGGCATGCGTCATGACCAGGGCTTTTGCACAGGTACGCTTCTGGCTGTCCTTTTTCACGAAGGGGAAGTGATGGGCTATCTCCCACTGTTCATCATAGAGGTTCGGATTCGTCTTGTCATCCTTCTTGCGTTTTGAATCGCCAAAAGTCCTGCTATCCGAATCCACCAGACTAATCCATCCGCCACTGATATCAGCCAACACATCATAAGTCTGCACAGTGTAGGTAACTCTCACACGGCCATCCTTGATGTCAAGACGAATGACGGGAGTGATACTGACGGAATACTTGTTCAGGGTACCCGTGTGAGTGACGATATTCGGAATCGTAGATGAAATGATGATGCACCCGGCTTCCTTGTCGTTCAGCGTGATGGCCTGTTTGTCTTTAAAGGTGGCTGTAGCCCAGTAGTTCAATGCCAGATAGAGCTGGTCACGCGTCTTGCCGGGGGCTTCGATAATCTGTTGATAGGTCAGTGATTCATTCTTGTCGAGCGTCAGTTCAGCAGCAAGAGTCTCTGCTGCATCCTGCCACTTGTCGCCATAGCGTTCCTTCGCATACTTCTCCAGGTCGGCTGATTTCATCACTTGAGCCTGTACGCTCATGGTAGTCAATAGGGCTGCTGCCAATACAAATAACTTTATTCTCATCTTCTATATTTTTTTGTCTAATAGTAATTTTCACTCCCTCTTATCTGAGTTTGAGACTGCAAAGGTACAGCATCTCAGCATAAAAAACGAATGAATTTCAAAGATTTTGATTAGATTAACAATCAAATGTCGTGTTCAACACTCTATTTTTGTACCTTTGCAGTCTAAACGACACGAAGATGAAAAAGAAAACACTATTTTTGCTGATGACTGCATTGTTGTCGTCACTCTCAGCACTATCACAAGACGTGAATCCGCAAGCCTACTACACCAATTCGGAAGGAGAGGAGCAGGAATCCAGGGCCGTCAGTGACGGAGAGGCCCCGCTCGACGTCATTTTTCGAGCCAACCCGTCTGATATGGATGACTACACCCCTTCCTATGAATGGCACTTCAGAAAAGTCAAGGATAAGAGTGACTACGATGAACTTTTCGTCAGGTACGAGGAGGACACGCAGTACACTTTCAGGGAGTCGGGCACCTTCCATGTCGTACTGAAGACGATGTTGAACAATAAAGGCGAAGAGCTTGACTCTGTCACCATCACTATTACCATTTCCGAGAGCAAATTGGAATTTCCAAATGCCTTTTCGCCCAATGGCGATGGCTTTAATGACACCTACAAGGCCAAGACGGGATGGAAGAACATTGTAAAGTTCAGGGCCATCATCCTGAACCGATGGGGGCAGAAGCTCTATGAATGGAATGACCCTGCTGGCGAATGGGATGGCACTTATAATGGTCATGATGTGAAAGAAGGTGTTTACTTCGTCCAAGTGACGGCTAAAGGCTCAGACGGAAGGGAATATAACATCAGAAAAGATGTAAATCTAATCAGGGGATACACAGAAGGAGGAAGCACAAGTGACAGAAAATAAAGAACTTATCAGCGTCATCGGCGCACGTGTTCATAATCTTAAAAACATTGATGTCGACATTCCACGCGATTCACTGACCGTGGTCACAGGACTTAGTGGAAGTGGGAAATCATCGTTGGCCTTCGATACTATTTATGCCGAGGGACAGCGTCGCTACATAGAGACCTTCTCTGCCTATGCCCGTAACTTTCTGGGAGGTATGGAGCGTCCTGATGTGGACAAGATTTCTGGTCTCAGCCCCGTCATCAGCATTGAGCAGAAGACCACAAACAAGAATCCCCGCTCTACCGTGGGTACCACCACTGAGGTCTATGACTACATGCGCCTGCTCTTTGCCCGTGCCGGCAAGGCTTACAGCTACATGACTGGAGAGCCTATGGTGAAGTACACCGAAGAGAAAGTGGTGGAAATGATTCAGAGCGATTACGTAGGCAAGAAGATTCTCATCCTGGCCCCGTTGGTCAGAAGCCGAAAGGGCCACTATCGCGAGCTGTTCGAGCAGATGCGTCGTAAGGGCTACCTGACCATGCGCGTTGACGGTGAGGTCATAGAGATTACCCGCGGCATGAAGGTGGACCGCTATAAGAATCACGACATAGAAGTGGTGATTGATAAAATGAAGGTTGATGGAGGCGAGCCAGGTGAGCGACTGAAGAAGAGCGTACAGATGGCCATGAAGCAGGGTGACGGTCTGGTAATGATTTTGGACCATGAAACCAACGCTGTGAAGCACTTCTCCCGTCGACTGATGTGTCCCACTACAGGCATAAGCTATAGCGATCCCGCCCCCAACAATTTCTCGTTCAACTCGCCTCAAGGGGCTTGCCCCCGATGCAAAGGCTTGGGCATCATCAATGAGATTGACCTGAGCAAAGTGATGCCCAATAGGAATTTGAGCATCTATGAAGGTGGGATCATTCCTCTAGGAAAATACAAGAATCAGCTCATATTCTGGCAGTTAGATGCGTTACTCAAGAAATATGATATTGACCTAAAGACACCCATCTGCGACATCCCCGATGAGGCCATGGCCGAGATCCTGTACGGAACACTGGAGAATGTACGCATAGACAAAGACGTAATAAAGACATCAAGCGACTACTTCGTAGCGTTTAACGGCATCGTGAAATACCTTCGTGACATCGTTGATAGTGACGAGAGCACAGCTGCTCAGAAATGGTCCGAACAGTTCATGGCCGAGTGCGAATGTCCTGAATGCCATGGCCACCGGTTGAACCGTGAAGCCCTGAGCTATAAAATTTGGGATAAGAACATTGCCGAGCTGGCCAGCATGGACATTGCTGAATTGAGACAATGGCTCAATGAGGTGGAGGAACATCTGGACGACCAGCAGCGGCAGATTGCAGTGGAGATACTCAAGGAGATACGCACCCGACTGGACTTCCTGCTTGACGTCGGTCTCGATTACCTGTCCCTGAACCGTCAGTCGGCCTCCCTGTCGGGCGGTGAGAGCCAGCGCATTCGACTGGCCACGCAGATAGGCTCCCAGTTGGTGAATGTGCTCTACATTCTCGACGAGCCTTCCATCGGCCTTCATCAACGCGACAACGAGCGCCTCATCCATTCCCTAAAAGAACTGCGTGATTTGGGCAACACCGTCATCGTCGTAGAACATGATAAGGACATGATGCTGGCAGCCGACTATATTGTTGACATTGGTCCTCGTGCTGGCCGCAAGGGAGGCGAAGTTGTGTTTCAAGGCACCCCTGCTGAGATGATGAAGACGCACTCTATCACTGCCCAATACCTCAACGGCGAAAAAAGTGTGTTCCAGTCAATGGCCCACGACTCGCGCCGGGTAGGCAATGGCCATTCCCTCATCATCCATGGGGCCTGCGGTAATAACCTGCGCCATATTGACGCCGAGTTTCCCTTAGGCAAGCTCATCGTCGTCACGGGCGTCAGTGGTAGTGGCAAGTCAACGTTGATCAATGAAACGCTACAGCCCATACTTTCGCAGCATTTCTATCGCTCCCTGCGTCGACCCATGCCCTATGAAAGCATTGAAGGACTGGAACATCTGGACAAGGTGGTTAACGTTGACCAGAGCCCCATCGGGCGCACTCCACGCAGCAATCCTGCAACTTATACCGGCGTGTTTAGTGATATTCGTTCTCTCTTTGTCAATTTGCCCGAAGCAAAGATTAGAGGCTATAAGCCCGGGCGTTTCTCTTTCAATGTGAAAGGAGGGCGCTGCGAAACTTGTGGCGGTAATGGCTACAAGACCATAGAGATGAACTTTCTGCCCGACATTCAAGTACCTTGCGAAGAATGCCACGGAAAACGCTACAACCGTGAAACCCTGGAAGTGCGCTATAAGGGAAAGAGTATAGCCGACGTTCTCGACATGACCATCAACCAGGCCGTGGAATTCTTTGAGAACGTGCCCGACATACTGCGCAAAATCAAAACGATTCAGGACGTCGGTCTGGGATACATCAAACTGGGGCAACCCTCCACCACCCTATCCGGCGGAGAGAGCCAGCGAGTAAAACTAGCCACAGAGCTATCCAAACGTGATACTGGCCGCACACTCTACATCCTCGACGAACCGACCACAGGACTGCACTTTGAAGACATACGCATACTCATGGAAGTGCTGCAAAAGCTTGTGGATCGGGGAAATACGGTTATTATCATAGAGCATAACTTCGATGTCATCAGTCAGGCCGACCATATCATTGACATGGGGCCAGAAGGAGGACGTGGCGGAGGCATGATCCTATCAACTGGTACGCCCGAAGAGATATGTCAGAGTCCTAACGGCCACACCCCAAGGTTTCTGAAGCAATACCTCGACGATAACACTTGACGCTATGCATCTGCAAACACCTTTCCGTCATCGAGTGTCACCTGAAGTTTGGTGTACTCGCTGTGGAAATCATGTTGCAGACGGTCCAGATAGCGGGCACTCTCCCACTTGCACATAGGCAAGTCGTGAAGCAGATAGTTGCCACAGGTCTCTGGCTCTGTGGCTGGCACTTTATCCTGAGTGAGAATCCACTCAAGGCACTCCATGGTGAGACGGCGCATGTCCTCAACAGTGTATGAACCCGTCATGATGATGTACATTCCAGTGAGACATCCCATAGGTCCAACGTAGACTACATCGTCCTTAGCCTCGCTGTTACGAAACCAAGTGGCCATGAGGTGCTCCAGGCTATGCATGGCGGCAGGAGCCACAGCAGGTTCCTTGTTTGGCTCGGTAATGCGCAGGTCGAAAGTAGTGAAACCTTTATCTACGCGTGACACATAAATACCCGGCTTCAGACAGGTGTGATTAATCGTAAAACTTTGTATGACTTCCATTTTTTATATCTTGTATGGTTTCGGTTCCTTTTATACATTCCTCACTCCGCAATGGGGGCAGATTCCTTTTTCTTGGAGGGGATGGCCACAGTTTCCACAAATATAGCGGGAACTGCTATACATGAAGTAGCTCCACAAAGCAAAAATGATGTAGGCGACCAGTAATGGATATCCAATAAAATATAATGTTGACACACTGAACACAACATAGTCAACTGAACATACTGCTGCCAGGCCCAGAAAGTACATAAGTCCCTGACCAGCAGGCAGCTTACGATGGATATCATCGAGGGTTGCTATTCCAATAATCAAGATGGCCCACACAGAAGAAAGGAACATACCCAGATGGAAAGGCACTGAGAATGGATTCAACGTAGGATGATAATAGAAATGGCGCCATGACTCAGGGTCGACCAACTGGATGGTACTATAAAAAACGGCTGATGCTGAGACCAGCAGTGCTAGCAAGGTAGGATAAAAAGAGTTGATGTCACGAAAATGCACAATCTTGGCATTATAGCGATACAGGCTATTGACTACAAACAGGGCCAGACTAAGCACGACGATGCTCAGCATGATCAGTAAATGGGTATCAGAGAAAGAGTCGATGAAGCGCGAAATGAGGTTGTCAGGAGCTACAGACATCAGCATGTCAGATTCATGAATCCAACCAATGGTCTCTTCATCGCGCGCGACCTGCACCCAGACGGAGTCAACGGGATCTGAAGGCAACATGACAATATCAGCCACCACCAGACGGTCATCTTTGTAAACCATAACAGGAGGGAGTGACACCTCATTACCTAGTTCGATGGACTGCTGTTGAAGGAGCTCAAGACTGTCGGCCTCCACCACAAAATTGTAGTTCTGAGAATAGTGATGAGTGGTATAGAAAGAGATAGAATCCAGCTGCTCCTCGGTGGGAATCCAACCGTCAGGAGTTTCTGACTCGGTTTGATAGCAGCCAGTCATCAAAATGGCCGATACTGCCAGAAACAGATAATATCTCACCCTATTCAGCATACACGTTCATTTGGCAAAGATGACAATTAAATTCTAATGAGAACATACGCCCATCACCCAAGCGCAGGGAAAGGGGCTCGCGCCATGCAGGTTTCTTGCCTCCTTTCTTCATGCAGTAGCCAAGCTCATAGCGTAGGCAATATCGGCACTGCATGAGGGGTGAAGGGCGGTGGTGCATGGTATCCACCAGTGTAAGGCTGTCAGCAGGTGAACTGACCGAGTCTTCTACACGCTTACTGGTTTCTGCTAATAAACTGTCGCAGACCTGCCTACGTAGCGCTGACAAGATGCTGTTAGGAATAAAATAAGCGAAATCATCAGGGATGTCAACACGGTCGCAATCAAAGGGGGTGTTACCCAGCTTTGATAGTTCCCGCCGAATAAGATCCTGCTGTGGAGTGCGAGCAACTTGAAACTCCATAAGACGATGCTCAGAAACCTTATGAATACCATCACTGATGGTCAGCTGAACACCCAAGACTGATTCCCCGTCAGGAATGGTCTCCAGCCGCATAGTCACAGGAATGCTCCTTTGGGCACTGGACTTTGACAGCATGCGATCCATGGCCTGGTCGTTACTACGATATAAGCGCTGACCCAGCTGCAACCCTGCTGGCATCGTCTGTGGAAAGAGCCTATTGCCTTCAGCACGGTTCACCCTGAATCCTGCCAGCTGACGGTTCTTGTCAAAGAAGCAAAGCCCATCGCCATTTGTAAAAGAGGCTGTTCCTGATACGGTGAAAGAATGTTCGCGTATCTCCTTGACAAGCCCTACGAACTGCCCTATAGCCTTTGGGGTATCCAAAGAGGCCATTCGAGGCTGCCGCCCATCAACGAAATAGGTGGTGAAGCCCCTGTTGAAAGTCCGTTCGAGGTCAGGAGTGAACGCATAGTCACATCGTCCACGGGATGCCCGTACATATTCATCGGGATGGGTGGATATATAGCGATTCAGCAACTGACTATAGGCTGCCGTCACATTCTTCACATAAGAAATGTCTTTTAATCTTCCTTCTATTTTGAACGATGTGGCCCCAGCATTGATCAACTTTTCCAGATGGTTGCTCAGATTGAGATCCTTCAGTGACAGGAAATGGCGCTGATGGCCCAGCTCCTGTCCATCAGCATCAAGGAGATCAAACTTCATCCGGCAAAACTGTGCACATTCGCCACGGTTGGCACTCCTGTTGAAGCAATGCTCTGAAGCATAGCAAAGTCCGGAATAACTGACGCAGAGTGCTCCGTGCACGAACACCTCAAGCTCCATCTGGGGTATGCGCTGGTGAATGGAGGCTATTTCTTCTGCTGACAGTTCACGGGCCAGTACAGCACGGGAAAAACCATGATGGCTCAGCCACTCAACTTTTTCTGCCGTACGATTGTCGGCCTGTGTGGAGGCATGAATGGCCATGGGCAAATGAGAAAGTGGAGCTATCAACTTCATATCTTGAACTAGAATGGCATCGACTGAAGCCTCGGCCAACTGTTGCAGCAAATGGCACACACCGTCCATCTCGTCATCACGAATCAGCGTGTTGACCGTTACATAAACCCGTACGCCAAACTGATGAGCATAATGGCACAAACTGGCTATGTCATCAACAGAATTGCCCGCAGCATATCGCGCACCCCAATGATGGGCGCCGATGTAGACAGCATCAGCCCCGTGGTCAATAGCAGCAATTCCACTCTGAAGGTCTTTGGCTGGTGCCAGCAATTCCAATCTTGTCATTCTATCTTGTTGATATCGTAAGGAGTCTCCTGATAGATGTAGTAATTTACCCAATTATTATAAAAAAGGTTCGCGTGCGCGCGCCAAGTGACCATAGGTGGCTGCGAAGGATCATCGTTTGGATAGTAGTTGCGCGGTAAATCGACATCGTCTCTTACGCCCACGTCCCGCCGATACTCATTGTCCAGAGTATTGGGGGCATATTCCAGATGTCCGGTGATAAAGAATTCACGACCTTGGCGGGCCATGACAATACTGACGCCACAGTCTGCAGAATCGGCTATCAGTTTGAGTTCCTTGCAGCGCTCAATATCTGAGTGCCGGATTTCCGTATGTCGGCTATGAGGCATCATGAAAGTGTCATCAAATCCGCGGAAAATGGGCAGCCGCTTGTCAATAATACGCTGGGGAAAGATTCCAAACATTTTCTTGGGGAGCGGGTACTTGGGAATACCATAGAAATGATAGAGTCCAGCCTGAGCTGCCCAACAGATATAGAGCGTACTGGTGACATGGGTCTTAGCCCAGTCGAATATAGTTGTAATCTCATCCCAATAATTCACATCTTCGTAGGCCATTGTTTCCACTGGAGCCCCTGTAATAATCATGCCATCGAACTTTTCATCGCGCATGTAATCGAAATCATGGTAGAACATCATCATGTGTTCTATCGGTGTGTTTTTCGATGTGTGGCTGCGCAGTTTCATGAAGCTGATATCAAGTTGCAAGGGCGTGTTGGACAATAGTCGGACAAGATCCGTTTCGGTTGTTATTTTCAGGGGCATCAGGTTCAGAATGACTATGCGCAATGGACGAATGTCCTGAGCGTGGGCCCTGGAGTTGTCCATTACGAAGATATTCTCATTCTTTAATATGTCAATGGCTGGAAGCCGGTCAGGAAGTCTTAGTGGCATTTTCTGATTGAGACGATTCAATTAACTGATAGTCACTTGAAGGCTGACATTGGCCAAGGTCAGGATGTCACCACTTTTCAATGACATTTCAATGTCGGGCATCAATAGGCGATCGTTCAGTTTCGTTCCATTAGAGGAATGCATGTCAACTACACACCACCCTCTGTTGGGATCAAATTTCAACTGAGCATGAACGCCTGAGACATACATGTTCTGTTGGAAGAACTGCGTATAGGGTCCCTGCCGACGTCCTATCACGGCACCATCAATACCGGCAATCCGAATGTTTAGAGAATCGTTGTATAGCATCAGCACAGGAATGCCCAAAGACATGTCCATGGGCATACGTCCACCACGGCCTGTGGTGCTGAAGCCTGGGGAGTTATAGTTATATCTTTGAGACATGGATGACGACAAACTCATCTGGCGGGAAATGTTGTCGAGCTCGTCGTGTGATACCAACAATCCGCCACAACTGGTGCATCGACGCCCAATACCTACTCTCCCGCATTTCTCACAGAACAGAAGTTCCTGCCCACATTGGTCACAATAGCGGGAATCATCATCGATCTCTTCTTTGCAATTAGGACAAATAATCATATTATTATGAGAGAAATTACTTACTGTAGTTTAAATATCTTTAATATCTTCAGGCATGATCAGCTGATAGGTTTCCTTTGTCACCTGATCGGGCGGCAATTGCGACACTCGGACGGAGAGCTGCTGAATGGTTTCGTCAAGCAGGTTTCTCATCTCACGGGCATTGCCAAAGGTATCATCTTTTGTCATGATCATCTTGCAAATAACGTCAAGAGCCTTGAATTCAGCAGTGGGTGACAGGACATATGAGTCTTTCTGTGCCATTTTCTTGAAGATGGCCAGCAACTCATCCTCATTATAATCCTCAATATGAAGTTTATGCGTGAAACGGCTGGCCAGACCAGCGTTGGCCAATAGGAACTCGTCCATCTTGTCCTTATAGCCCGCAGCAATAACGACAAACTTTCCACGGTCGTCCTCCATTCGTTTCATCAGCGTATCAATGGCTTCCTTTCCGTATTGGTCGTTCTGGTCGGAAAGCGTGTACGCCTCGTCAATAAAGAGAATGCCTCCCATAGCCTTGTCACACATGGAATTCACAATCTTCGGCGTCTCACCCATGTATTTGCCGATGAGGGTAGCACGACTGGTCTCAATGACTCGTGATGTGGGCAAGATATCCATGGCCTGAAGGATTTCACCCATCTTACGGGCTATAGAAGTTTTACCCGTTCCAGGATTACCCGTCAGAATGAAGTTCATAGCCATCTGCTGAACTTTTCCTGCACCCATAGCAGCACGTTGCTTCATAAACATGCTCTGCACAGCAAGTCGACGGATACTGTTTTTCACTGTGCGCATGCCGATAAAGTCGTCAAGTTCGTTGAGAACTTCCTCCAATGGACGGGATGCTGAGCTCTGAGCTGCAGGCAGATCCTGAATGGTCAGCTTGAACATATCAGCCTCGCTGAAGTTCGGCTCGTTCATCCTGGTAACCAAGCGCTGACTCTGTCTCTCAATAGCCTCATTGAAGATGCGGCGAGCTTCACGAGCATTGCCGAAGTTCTTGTCACGGCGCAAATACAACTGCTCGAACTCGCGATGAATAGCATCGTGCGTTGAGTCATCGATGGTAAAGCTCTTCGATGTAGCCAGATTCACAAAGATCTGAGTAAGTTCATCGGGCGTGTAATCTTCGAAATGAATGGTCTGAGTAAAGCGGCTCTTCAATCCTGGGTTAGAATCGATGAAGTCATGCATCTGATTGGTATATCCAGCCACGATGCAGATAAACTTGCCGCGGTCGTCCTCCAAGCGCTTTAACAAAGTGTCAATTGCCTCAGCTCCAAAGGAATCATTGTCGCTTGACTTCAAGGTGTATGCCTCATCAATGAACAGCACGCCACCCATGGCAGAGTCAATGAGCTGATTGGTCTTGATAGCTGTCTGACCGGAGAAGCCGGCCACTAACTTTGAGCGGTCTGCCTCGACCAGTTGCCCACGCGAGAGTATGCCCAGTGTCTTAAACACATCGGCCATGATGCGAGCGACAGTCGTCTTACCTGTACCAGGATTACCCGTAAAGACATAGTGCTTACCTTGGAAGGTGTTGCTTTCTCCACGCTTGATTTGGAGATTCAGGAAAGCAGCAAGATTCGTAACCTCTTTCTTCACGCTTTCCAGTCCTACCATACCGTCAAACTTCTTCAGGCATTCGGTATAATCAACAGCCTTTGGAGCTTCGTATGGAATATCCTCAACCTCAATCGTCATCAGCTGCTCATTTGTCATACTGGTGAGATTGCCATTCTGCAGGCGCTTGGCTTGATTCTTGCAAATCTGGTCAAAGAGCGAACGCATGGTACGTCCATTGGCAAAGTCCTTGTCGCGCTGTTTGTACAGCTCGGTAATCATCTTCATGGTCAGTTCCTTTGCCTCTGGAGCAAAAATGTATTTCTTGCCCTTGGCAAAGACTTCCATGATGGCGTAAAGCTCGTCGGGAGAATAGTCTTCAATGTTCAGGAAATAGTTAAAGCGGCTATGCATGCCCGGATTTACCCTGAACAGATTATCCATTTCAGTACGATAGCCGGCTGCAATGACTACAAACTTTCCTCGATCGTCTTCCATTCTCTTCATCAGCGTCTCCAAAGCTTGAGCGCCCTGGTTGTCGCGTTCTCCGGCCTGACTTAAAGGAGCCAACGTATAAGCTTCGTCCACGAAAAGAATACCACCCATGGCTTTGTCGCACAGTCGGTTTACCACCTTGGGAGTCTCGCCCTGATACGGACTTACCATCTGTGAACGGTCGACCTCAACCACATGGCCTGAATCCAAATAGCCAATAGCAGCCAAAATCTCACCGAGCTTACGGGCAATGGTGGTTTTACCCGTTCCTGGATTACCCGTGAGAACGATATGCATCGACATCTTCTCCTGCTCGCCAAGACCACGCTCGGCTCTTTGCAAGCTGTTCTGAACAGCATAGGCAATTTCACGCACAGCTTGCTTCACCTCGTTCATTCCAATGAAGTTGTCGAGATCGCTCAGGATATCGTCAAGCGAACGCTCTTCTGGAACATAGCCCTTGATGTCATCCTTCTCAATCTGTTCGGCCTGAGCTCCGCGGCTGATAAACGATGTGAAGATATCCTCAGCTGTCTTCATGGCAAGATGAGCATTGCCAAAAGTCTCATCTTTAATTTTAATCTGATACTTGAAGTAACGGCTCAACTGTCGGTCAGCCTCTTCCGAGAACTGGCTAAGACCATACTTCACCTTCAGCTCCTGTTTCGTAATATCACAGAGTTCATGGTAATTTGGAGTAGGAAGGCGGAAGATATACTTGAACCTGTTCTTCACAGCAGGATTGTTTTCCAGGAAATCATCAAGACCCTTAGGCAATCCAGCCATGATCACAATGGGATTATCATCCCACTTATCCATCTCAACAAATAACTTATCGAGCGGATTGACCTGATTGGAATATTTGTCAGGAAGAAGTTTCTGGACATTATCGAAGAAGAGGATTCCACCCTTTGACTTCTTAATGTTGTCATCCCACTTATCAACAAAACGCTGATAGTCCACGGCGTCAACCATCGTGAGCTTCGGCTTGTCAATAATCTTATGTTGGTAGAAATAGTCGCGTATGATATTCGACAAGGCTGTTTTTCCCGTTCCGGTCTCACCGATAATAATGGCATTAACCGACAGACGGACCGTCGAGATATCTTTTCGTGACCTAAGATAAGTGTAGGTATCGACAATAGTCTTTAACTGAGCTTTCACCTCGTCCAGACCAACCATTTTGTCAAGAGCGTGTGAGACGATGGGATGCCCGCACCACTTGCAAAACTTGGCTACACTCCTGTTTTCTTTATGGCAAAAATCACATATCATAGCTATATTCCTTTTTCTATGGAATCACTTGTAATCAAATCGCGGGTAATTGGAAATCAAGAATCTTCGAGCTGAAGAGACAGAACTCTAAAACCAAGAGCAGCATTAAGACTGACCACAAGACATAGTGAACGACCGATTCTCCCGAAAGAGAATGCACTTGGTCACTAATCTCGTCGAGCAGTCCAAACTTGGAACTTTTGAACCGCTGCGATTTCGTCTTAAACGTATAGTACAACGGCTCAAGAAGCGACGACTTCACATCATCAGTATCCAACAAATCCTTGATAGAGCTAGAGTCGGAAGTATGGTCATGCTTGAACGCCGTAAAATGACAGACCAACATATACACAAGTGTTATGACCACTGCTGCAATGTTGAGCATCTGTGGAGCGTGGTCTTGAACCAATGAAAGGATGACCGCTGTCAAATAGGCAGAAGCTACGCCCAGGGCACCAAAGAAAGTGGAAATGGTGGTACCGTAACCTTTAAAATAGGAATGTACGGCAGCAATAATACCACTCATACCTCCCAATGGCAAGACTATTGCGAGCAACTTATGGCCGAACAGGTAAGATCTTCCTGTGAGGCCAAACAAAAGGAGCAGGATGACCCATGCCGCTGATACGGCATAAAACACATATTTCCAAATCTTCTCATTTGCCTGTGCCTTGCGCCACTGCTTACGAACGAATGACACTCTGGCCTTTGTGTCCTCACTGGCCTTGGCATATCTGCGATAGTACTGTTGTTGATTGTCTATCTTGCCCATCGCCAGAACCCAATTTTCAAGTTCGCGCTCGTAACTGTACTCCTCGATGAAATCGCGTGTGGGATCTTCATGGAAGAACACCGACATCCATTGGGCAAAAGTGCCGTTACGAAGTTCGCTCTTTATCAGATTCGTGTTCGACATGTCGATATTACGCCCATCATAGAGAATTGTCCCATTGGGCAACAGATACCCGGGAGTAACTCCAAGAATACGGCAGAAGCGATACAGAGCAGTACGCAAATCGTATGCACTGAGCCGATCGCGGTTCTCTGACGAATTGAGATCCATGCATCGGGTTGCCTCATTCATCAAATCAAACCAGCCATGCATTTGCGCATAGTAGTGAAAACGACCATCCGTTTCAGTGTAGTCCTGCATCTGGGAAGCAAATTCTTCAAGCTGTATGTGCTCTGTTTGCATCAACAGGTTTGCAAGTTGTTCACCAACTTTTTCCGGGGTGGTGGCTTCTCGTAAGTCATAAGCGACGTCACGGTCCAAGTTGTAGAGTACCTTGTAGGCCAACGAACGGGAATACTGCTGTCCTTGTGTTAGCCATTTGTGTTTTTATTGGTGGTGTGTGA
>CAMNJH010000059.1 GCA_946541275.1 uncultured Prevotellaceae bacterium | reverse complement strand
CCGCAGACATGCTTGACAGTTGATTGAAGGGTACCACCGGCACCTCGCAGTGGATGTCGATACGGTCCATCAACGGGCCGCTGATGCGGGATGTGTAGCGCTGAATCATGCCTGGCGTACAGACGCAGTGGTGGGTGGGATCACCGTAATAGCCGCAGGGGCAGGGGTTCATGGAGGCCACAAACATGAAGGAGCATGGATACTCGATGGTATATTGTGCCCTGGATATGGTTATCTTTCTGTCTTCCAGGGGCTGGCGCAGCACCTCTAACGTTTGTTTTGAGAATTCAGGCAGCTCGTCGAGAAAGAGAACACCATTGTGAGCCAGCGACACTTCACCTGGCATAGCCTTTGATGTTCCGCCAGTCATAGCCACTTGAGACACTGTATGGTGGGGACTGCGGAATGGGCGCTGGGAAATCAGTGACACGTTCTTTTCCAATTTTCCAGCTACAGAATGTATCTGGGTGGTCTCCAAGCTCTCTGCCAATGACAAGGGTGGAAGGATGGATGGTAACCGCTTGGCCATCATGGACTTACCTGAACCTGGCGGGCCTATGAGAATGATGTTGTGAGAGCCGGCGGCGGCCACTTCCAATGCTCTTTTGACAGCTTCCTGGCCTTTTACATCCGAGAAATCGAAATCGCAGATGTATTGTCGCTCATAGAATTCTTTTCGGGTGTCCACCACCATAGGCTCGTAGTTCGTGCTGCCATTGAGGAAAGAAATCACATCGCTTAAGTTCTCCATGCCATAGACATCAAGGTTGTTAACAACGGCAGCTTCGCGTATGTTGTCAACTGGAACGATGAGTCCCTTGAACTTCTCTTTCCTGGCCCTGATGGCAATGGGAAGCACGGCACGCACTGGCTTCAACTTACCATCCAGCCCCAGCTCTCCCACCAGCATGTAATCACCAAGTCGTGAGTGATCGATCTTTCCGTCAGCACCGAGAATGCCAATAGCCATGGGCAAGTCGAAGCTGCTGCCTTCTTTTTTCAAGTCGGCTGGTGATAAGTTTATCGTCAGGTTTGCCATGGGGGTACGATATCCCACATTGGGCAAGGCGGCGCTGATGCGGTCATAGCTTTCCTTGACAGCTGTGTCGGCAAGGCCAGACAATTTGAACATCATCCCTCGTGACATGTTCACTTCAATGGTGATGGTTGTAGCCTCAAGTCCTAAAACAGCTGCGCTGTATGTCTTCACTAACATGATTCCTGAATAGTTGGATTAACAGTATCAAAAGAGCTTGTCTTAAAATCAATGGCAAAATAAGTAAAATTGTCTGAGAAAGACGAAATTTTCATCTTAAATCTTATTAAATGCAAATTATTTCATGAAAACCATGTCTGGCAATGCCTATTGTATGGCAGAAAAGGCTTAGGGGCATACCAGCCAATGATGGAAATGACAAAAGATGGCACGGAATTTGCAGAATGACTTGCAGAATATTAACATTAAAAGTATTAGTAACTATGCAAAAAGGTAACATTGGAGTAACTACTGAGAATATATTCCCAGTCATTAAGAAATTCCTCTATAGTGATCATGAGATTTTCCTGCGTGAGATGGTGTCGAACGCCGTGGATGCCACACAGAAGATGAAGACATTGGCTGAAAAAGGTGAGTTCAAGGGAGAACTGGGCGATTTGACCGTTCATGTGAGCCTTGACACCGAAAAGGGAACGATTACCATCAGTGACCATGGTATCGGCATGACCGAAGAGGAGATTGACAAATACATCAATCAGATAGCTTTCTCTGGCGTATCAGATTTCCTAGAGAAATACAAGGATAATGCCAACAACATCATTGGTCACTTCGGTCTTGGCTTCTACTCGTCGTTCATGGTGTCGAAGAAGGTTGAAATCATCACGAAGAGCTATCAGGAAGGTGCCAAAGCCGTGAAATGGAGCTGCGACGGCAGTCCTGCCTACGAGATTGACGATGCTGAACGTGGTGACCGTGGCTCTGACATTATCCTCTACATTGACGATGACTGCAAGGAGTATCTGGAGAAGTATAAGCTGGAGCAGTTGCTGCAGAAATACTGCAAGTTCCTGCCTGTTCCTGTGGCCTTTGGCAAGAAGACAGAATGGAAAGACGGCAAGCAGGTAGATACGGACGAAGATAACATTATTAATAATGTGGAGCCATTGTGGACGAAGACGCCCTCGACACTGAAGGACGAAGACTACAAGTCGTTCTACCGTACACTCTATCCCATGCAGGACGAGCCTTTGTTCTGGATTCACTTGAACGTTGACTATCCTTTCCATCTGACGGGTATTCTCTATTTCCCACGAGTGAAGAACTCACTGGAACTGCAGAAGAACAGAATCCAGCTGTTCTGCAATCAGGTGTTTGTCACGGATCAGGTGGAAGGAATCGTTCCCGAATTCCTCACCTTGCTTCATGGCGTCATCGATTCGCCCGATATTCCTCTGAACGTCAGCCGCAGCTACCTGCAGAGTGACCGTGAAGTGAAGAAGATTTCCACTTATATCACCAAGAAGGTTTCTGACCGCCTGAAGGCCATCTTCAACGAGGACCGCAAGGCATACGAAGAGAAATGGGATGACCTGAAACTCTTTATCAACTACGGCATACTGACCGAGGAGAATTTCTTCGATCGTGCCAAGGAGTTCTCTCTCTTCAAGGACACAGAGGGCAAGTACTATACTTACGATGAGTACAAGACGCTGATTGAAGCAGGACAGAAAGACAAGGATGGTAATTTGATCTACCTCTATGCGACAGACCGCGATGAGCAGTACAGCTACATCAAGGCCGCTGAGGATAAAGGATATTCCGTGCTGCTCTTTGACGGTCAGCTTGACGTGCCCAGTATCCAGACACTGGAACAGAAGTTCGAAAAATCAAGGTTCACACGTGTGGATGCCGATACTATTGACCATATCATTCAGAAGGAAGATGCCCCCAAGTCATCGCTGACCGATGGTGAACGTGACAATTTGTCAGCTATCTTCCAATCGCAACTACCGAAACTGGACAAGACGGAGTTCCTGGTTGAAGTAAACGCCCTGGGCACTGAGCAGCGCCCTGTGGTTATTACGCAGAACGAATGGATGCGTCGTATGAAGGAGATGAGCAAGTATCAGAGCGGAATGGCCTTCTACGGCCAGATGCCTGACTCTTTCAACATCGTGCTGAACAGCGACCACAGGCTGGTTAAGCAGATTCTCGATGAGGCCCAGTCAGCTCTTAGTGATTCGCTGAAGCCCATTGAGAGCGAATTGAAAGGGCAAGAGGCCCGGCTGGCTGCACTCAACCAGCAGACCGATAAAAAGAAACCTGAGGAAGTGACCCAGGAAGAGAAGGACGACAAGGCTGCCACACAAAAGGCTATTGACGAGCAGAAAGCAAAGCGCCAGCAGTTGATTAGCGATTATGCAGC
The DNA here is from genome assembly GCA_946541275.1 of uncultured Prevotellaceae bacterium. Taxonomy (GTDB): domain Bacteria; phylum Bacteroidota; class Bacteroidia; order Bacteroidales; family Bacteroidaceae; genus Prevotella. Next base: position 12,910 of record CAMNJH010000059.1, on the reverse strand, counting down.
CAAGAACAATGTGGTGCATCAGCTCATTGACCTGGCCCTCTTACAGAATGGAATGCTGAAAGGTGCTGCTCTTGACGCTTTCCTGCGTCGCTCTATTGATTTGATTAAGTAAAACGCAACAGAATCTGTCTTTTTCATGCAGAGGCCACAGAACGCACATTTGTTCTGTGGCCTCTGTTTCATTACAAGAGGGAAATAGAGATAATTCACGTAAAAAACGTGTGAAAGTTTTGTCATTTGCCCTTTTCTTTGTACCTTTGTAGCTCAAAAGCTGAAAACAACGTCTTATAAATTATGATAAAACTATTCGTTCCAGGGCGTCTTTGCCTTTTTGGGGAGCATACGGACTGGGCTGGTCATTATCGTACAATGAACGCCCAGATTGCGCCTGGCGCAGCTATTGTGACTGGTATTGAACAAGGCATTACTGCAGAAGTAGAGCGTTCGAGTATTTTTGAAGTACAGAGTTGTGCACCTCAGATTTCTGGTGAATGGCACGATTTTGCCTGCAGGATGGACGAGCAAGAGCTGAAGCGTGTGGCTCGCAGTGGCTCGTTCTTCTGTTACTGTGCCGGTGTGGCATCCTATATGCTGGAATGGTACAAGGTGGGTGGTGTACGAATCAAGATTACTGATATGACTCTGCCTATTAAAAGCGGTCTGAGCAGTTCCGCTGCTATATGTGTACTGGTGGCTAGGGCATTCAACCAAATCTACAACCTGAACCTCAACACCATGGGTGAAATGAATATCGCCTATGTGGGAGAGTTGCGCACTTCCTCTCGCTGTGGTCGTCTGGATCAGGCCTGCGCTTTTGGCGTGAAGCCCATCCTGATGAACTTTGACGGTGACGAGATTGAGGTGAAATCTCTCAATGTGAAACGCAAGCTCTATTGGGTTTTTGCCGACCTGATGCGAGAAAAGGATACCATCAAGATTCTGGCCAGCCTAAACAAAGCCTATCCTTTCCCATCTAATCCTCAGGAAGAGGCCTTGCATGAAGCATTGGGCAAGAAAAACCTGGAGATTGTTGACAAGGCCATTAAGTATATGGCTGAAGGAAAAGCAGAAGCTCTGGGTAAATTGATGACTCAGGCAGAAGAACTTTTCGACAAAGCTGTAGCACCATTGTGTATAGACCAGCTGGCGGCACCAAGGCTCCATGAGATTCTGGCCGATGAGCACATAAAGCCTCTGGTCTGGGGTGGTAAAGGAGTGGGCTCTCACGGTGACGGTTCTGTGCAATTCCTGGCCCGTGATGCCGCTACCCAGCAGCAGCTCATTGATTACCTTGAGCAGCAAGGGCTACATGCCTATAAATTCACCTTACAACCTGTACATACTGTCCGCAAGGCCATCATACCGGTTGCAGGATTCGGCACACGCCTTTATCCTTCCACTCGTTGCATGAAGAAAGATTTCTTCCCCATACCTTGCCCCGATGGAATGGTGCGTCCTGTCATACTTATTCTGCTTGAAGAACTGGTGCAGAGTGGCATTGAGGATATCTGTCTTGTCTTGGGAAGCGAAGAAGAGCGCAAGCTTTACATGGACTTCTTTGAGCGTCCGCTGTCAGAGGAGCATCTTTCTAAATTAAATATTGAGAGCCAGGAATATGAGACCCATATTATGGACATTGGTAAGCGCCTTCACTATGTATATCAGAATGAGAAGCGAGGTTTCGGCCACGCTGTCTATCAAGCAGCTGAGTTTGCCCATGGAGAGCCTGTCCTTCTTATGCTGGGCGACACGCTCTATCGCTCCAAGACGAACAAGCCCTGTGCCTTGCAGCTGATAGAGGCATACGAGGCCACTAATACCCTTACGCTCGGTCTCTATCCCATCAATGTCAAGGAAACCAGCCACTTTGGCATCATGAGTGGCGTGTGGGAGGACAAGAAGGAGACTCTGCTGCGTGTCTCGGCACTTCATGAAAAACCGAAATCCAGCTATGCTGAGGAGTTCTTGGGTGTGCGCAATAGCGAAGGTGATCATGAATATTGTTCGGTCTTCGGACAGTACATTCTGACGCAGGATGTCTTCAACCAGTTGGAAAAGGACATCAGGGAAGCTGATGCTCATCCCGAGCAAAAGAAAGAAATTGAGCTCACGTCAGCACTCGATGCTGTGCGCAAAGTAAACGGAATGTTCGGTGTCCGCCTGAAGGGTGAGCGCTATGACATGGGTAATCCTGCTGCCATGGTGAACACGGTCGCCACATTTGCTATGGCCGATGATGATTGAAAATAGCGTTATTATTGTTAGACATTGTATAAATTATCTAATAAATCCCACAAATATTTGTGGAATTTATTTTTTCTCCTTATCTTTGCGGCACTTACATAAAATACCAACTAATAAGTATTGCAAAAATGAAGAAAAAATTTATTTGCGCCGTTTGTGGATATATCTATGAAGGCGATGCTGCTCCCGAAAAGTGCCCTATTTGTAAGGCTCCCGCCTCAAAGTTCTCTGAACTGAAGGAGGAAATGACCTATGCCACCGAACACAAAATTGGTGATGGCAAACCTGAGGGTGTAAGTGAGGAAATGATTGAGGACTTGCGTTGCCATTTTAATGGTGAGTGCGGTGAAGTAGGTATGTATCTGGCCATGGCCCGTCAGGCTGACCGTGAAGGCTATCCTGAAATAGCTGAGGCTTTCAAGCGCTATGCCTTTGAAGAGGCCGATCACGCCAGCCGATTTGCAGAGCTGCTGGGTGAGTGTGTGTGGGACACGAAGACCAATCTCCAGAAGCGTGCCGCTGCTGAGGCCGGTGCATGCGAGGATAAGTTCCGTATTGCCAAGAATGCCAAGGCAGCTGGCTTCGATGCCATTCACGATACCGTTCATGAGATGGCCAAGGACGAGGCTCGTCATGGTGCAGGCTTCGCTGGACTGCTGAAGCGCTATTTCGGAGAGTAAGACACAATAAATAGGCTAATCATCCGTTTTATCGAAAGATGAAACGGATTTTTTTCTTTTTATTGATATTATGTATTTATTCGGCGTTGTCGTGTTCCGATGATGACAGGTTCACCACTTCGCCCACAGCCCGACTGTCTTTCTCTGTAGACTCAGTCAAAATGGATACCGTATTCTCAACGGTTGCCTCACGCACATACGACTTTTGGGTGTACAATCATTCCAGTCGCGGCGTTCGGCTGACCAGCATTCATTTGCGACAAGGCAATCAGACGGGGTTCCGTGTGAATGTAGATGGTTCCTATCTGGATAACACCCTTGGGTCTGTGGTGAACGACCTGGAGGTCCGTTCGGGTGATAGCCTTCGAGTGTTTGTTGAACTCACCCCACCACGTAATCGGCAACAGACTCCCCAATTAGTTGAGGACCAACTGGTGTTCCAACTGGAGAGCGGAGTTCAGCAGCATGTCACGTTGTGGGGGCATTCCTGGGATGCTTTGCTGACCGACAGCCTTGTGGTGAGTGCCGACACGCTGATAGAAAGCGCCCAGCCCATTGTCATTATGAAAGGCATGCGCGTTGACAGCGCTGCCACACTCACATTGAGAAACACCACGCTATTCTTCCACGATAAGGCAGGACTTGATGTCTACGGTACGCTTTTGACCGATAGTGCTGTGCTTCGAGGCGACCGCTTGGACAGAATGTTCGATTATCTTCCCTATGACCGCATCAGTGGCCAGTGGCGAGGCATACATATCTTCCCGTCTTCCTATGAAAATGAGTTGTTGGCCACTGAGATCAGGAATGCGGAATACGGCATTATCTGTGATTCTGCTGAGCTTCGTCCTGACCGCCAACGACTTTATATGGAGCGCTCTGTCATCCACAATTGTGCCGGGCCGGGCCTTCAGGCATTCAATTCGTGGGTGGGACTGTCCAGATGTCAGTTCTCCAATGCACAAGGAGATTGCTTGGCTTTCTATGGTGGGGCTGCCATCATGGATCACTGTACGGTGGCTCAATTCTATCCCTTGCTGCCATCACGGGGAGCTGCTCTGCGCTTTGCCAATTTCTTCGGCGACTATTCCTATCCTCTGGAACAGATGAAGATGACCAACTCCATCGTTACAGGCTATGATGACGATGTGGTGATGGGGGAGGCTTTGGATGGTGACTCCCTTACGCTCTTCTCTTATTACTTTGAAAATTCACTTTTGCGCACGCCGGAGTTGACCGATACCGTCAATTGCAAAAAAGTCATCTGGGAAACACCAGATGACTCTATACAAGGTGAAAAGCACTTCTTGCTTATTGATGCTCACGAGATGCGTTATGATTTTCATCTCGACTCCCTGTCAACTGCCAGGGGACTGGGCTGCTATGACTGAAGATTAGTCGTTGTAGCAGGCTGTCAGCTGGCAAATCTTCACCACCACTTGCATGGCTTTTTCCATTGACTGGATGGGAACGAACTCGAAGGGACCATGGAAATTGATACCGCCGGCAAAGATGTTAGGACAGGGTAGGCCTTTGAAGCTGAGCTGTGCCCCATCGGTACCACCGCGGATGGGACGAACCTTGGGAGCCACACCCACCTCCTGCATAGCGCGTAGCACCAAATCGATGACATGCATGTTGTCGGGCTCAATCTTCTCCTTCATGTTGTAGTACTGGTCGCTAACGATGGCCGTCACAGTTCCCTCACCGTATTTTTGGTTCATCTTCTCGGCACAGGCCAGTATGAAGCGCTTGCGTTCTTCAAACTTCTGACGGTCGTGGTCCCGAATGATGTACGACAGTTTTCCCGACTCTGTGTTCGTTTGCATGCCCGTCAGGTGGTAGAACCCTTTGTAACCTTCTGTGGTCTCGGGACGCTCGTCAGCTGGAAGCATCATTGCAAATTCGGCAGCCAGCACACTGGCGTTCACCATCTTGTCCTTGGCATAGCCTGGGTGCACGCTCACGCCCTTGATGCTTATTTTGGCCGAAGCTGCGTTGAAGTTCTCGTATTCCAGCTCCCCCACATCACCACCGTCCATGGTGTATGCCCACTGGCAGCCGAAGCGTTCTACGTCGAAATGGTGAGCACCCATGCCTATCTCCTCGTCGGGGTTAAAAGCCACCCGAATGGTGCCATGCTCCACTTCGGGATGTTCTTGCAACCATACCATGGCCTGCACAATCTCGGCGATGCCGGCTTTATCGTCAGCTCCTAGCAGCGTATGGCCGTCGGTTACAATCAGGTCCTCGCCCACATGTCCCTTCAGTTCGGGGAATTTCTGTGGTGAGAGCACAATGCCCTCTGACAGCAAAATATCCTGTCCGTCATAATGGCTGACTATTCGTGGCTTGATGTCGGCTCCAGAGCAGTCGGGACTAGTGTCGTAGTGAGAGATGAAACCAATGACGGGCACACTCTTGGCCGTTTTCCCGTCAGCCAGATTTGCAGGTAGCGTGGCATAGATATAGCCTTTGTCGTCCATCTCCACGTCTTTCAGCCCCTCATGCTCCAATTCTTCCTTCAGATAGTTGGCAAAAATGAGCTGCTTTGATGTGCTGGGTACGGTTTGGCTGTCCTCTGCCGACTGCGTGTCGAACTTTGTGTAGTTCAGAAATCTTTCAGTAATGTTCATAAATAGTTATGCTTTCCTGTTAGTGTTTTGTTTCTTTGTTAGCAAAGGTAGACAATTCTTGGAACATGGCCAAGGGTTAACTAAACTTTAACATTTCTCTGTAAAGGATGAGTGGAGAAAACGAAGATTCTGCTGCAGGGCACAGACATTTGTTCCAAACAAAGTGCATTTTGTAACTGTAGGTCAATATGTGAAAAAAGTGTGTAAGAAAAATGACTATTTTTATGATGATTCCAAAAAAAAATTGTACCTTTGCAGCCGATTTAACAACAAAAAGGATAGCAACATGACTAAGCAAAAAGTGAAGAAGGTGCTCGTGCTGGGTTCGGGCGCGTTGAAAATCGGGCAGGCCGGTGAGTTCGACTATTCGGGCTCTCAAGCATTGAAAGCCCTGCGTGAAGAGGGTATTAGCAGCGTTCTGGTAAACCCAAACATAGCCACCATTCAGACGTCTGAAGGTATAGCCGACAAGGTTTACTTCCAGCCAGTTACCACTCACTTCGTCACCGAAATCATCAAGAAGGAACGCCCTGACGGCATCCTGTTGGCGTTTGGTGGACAGACAGCCCTGAACTGCGGTACTGAACTATACCAGAAGGGAATTCTGAAAGAATATGGCGTCGAAGTGCTGGGCACCAGCGTGGAGGCTATTATGAATACGGAAGACCGCGACCTTTTTGTGAAGAAGCTGGCAGAGATTGATTTGAAGGTGCCTGTCTCGCATGCTGTTGAGAACATGGAAGATGCTCTGAAGGCTGCACGCGAAATCGGGTTCCCCATCATGATTCGCTCTGCCTATGCCCTAGGTGGCTTGGGATCAGGCATCTGTCCTGACGAAAAGGCTTTTGTTGAGCTGGCCGAGAGTGCATTCACCTTTGCCCCGCAAATATTGGTGGAGGAAAGTCTCAAAGGATGGAAGGAGATAGAATTTGAAACCATCCGCGACGCCAACGATCATTGCTTCACCGTTGCTTCTATGGAGAACTTTGACCCGCTTGGCATCCACACTGGCGAGTCAATTGTTGTGGCTCCCACCTGCTCGCTGAAGCCTGAACAGGTGAAAATGTTGCAAGACATCACTATCCGTTGCGTACGTCACTTGGGTATTGTAGGTGAGTGTAATATCCAGTTTGCCTTCAATGCTGTGACTAATGATTACCGAATTATCGAGATTAATGCTCGCTTGAGCCGAAGCAGTGCATTGGCCTCAAAGGCAACAGGTTATCCTCTGGCTTTTGTGGCTGCAAAGATAGCTTTGGGCTATACATTGGATCAGATTGGCGAGATGGGAACCACTAGCTCCGCCTACGTGGCACCCAGCCTTGATTATATGATTTGCAAGATTCCTCGTTGGGACCTGACGAAGTTTGCAGGTGTCAGTCGCCTCATCGGTTCCAGTATGAAGTCGGTGGGTGAAATCATGTCCATTGGACGTTCTTTCGAGGAAATGATTCAGAAAGGCCTGCGTATGATAGGGCAGGGCATGCATGGCTTTGTGGGCAATGACCACACCCGCTTTGAAAATCTGGACAATGAGTTGCAGAACCCCACAGACTTGCGTATCTTCGCCATTGCTCAGGCTTTGGAGGAGGGCTATACTGTTGAGCGCATTGAGCAGCTGACGAAGATTGACGTCTGGTTCCTGGAGCGTCTGAAGCATATTGTTGATCTGAAGCACCAGTTGCAGACGTATAACAAGCTGGAAGAGCTGCCCGACGAGTTCCTGCTGGAAGTGAAGCGCGCTGGCTTCTCTGATTTCCAGATTGCCCGTTTCGTACTGAAACCCCAGACAGGAAATATGGAGAAGGAGAATCTGGCTGTTCGTCAATACCGCAAGGATCGTGGCATCCTTCCATCGGTGAAGCGCATTCCTACTGTGGCAAGTGAGCATCCGGAGCTGACCAATTACCTCTACTTCACCTACACCCATGTGCCTGCATTCGGCCAGTCCCAGGGAGAAATTTACATCCCCAAGCACGACATTAACTACTACAAGAACGAGAAGTCGGTAGTGGTCTTAGGTTCAGGTGCTTACCGAATTGGATCTAGTGTGGAGTTTGACTGGTGTTCAGTGAATGCAATCACCACTGCGCGCAAGTTGGGCTACAAGTCTATCATGATCAACTATAACCCTGAGACGGTTTCAACTGACTATGACATGTGTGACCGCCTGTACTTCGATGAACTGTCATTGGAGCGTGTGTTGGATGTCATTGATCTGGAGTCACCGCGTGGCGTAATCGTCTCGGTAGGCGGACAGATTCCTAACAATCTGGCCATGAAGCTGCATCGTCAGGGCGTGCCTGTGCTTGGCACGTCGCCGGTGAACATTGACCGTGCAGAGAACCGCGACAAATTCTCAGCCATGCTTGACAAGCTGGGCATTGACCAGCCGGCTTGGCGCGCACTGACCTCGTTCGATGACATCAAGGAGTTCGTGAGTGAAGTAGGCTATCCTGTGCTGGTGCGTCCTTCCTACGTCCTCTCAGGTGCTGCCATGAACGTGTGCTATGACGACGAGGAACTGCATCGCTTCCTCAGCATGGCAACTGAAGTGTCGAAGGAATTCCCCGTTGTGGTGTCGAAGTTCATGACGGAAACCAAGGAGATAGAGTTTGATGCCGTTGCCGATAAAGGTGAGGTGGTTGAGTATGCCATTTCTGAGCATATTGAGTATGCTGGTGTGCACTCGGGTGATGCCACCATGGTTTTCCCCGCACAGCACATCTACTATAGCACGATCCGCCAAATCAAGCATATCAGTAGGGCCATTGCCAAGGAGCTGAACATCAGTGGACCATTCAACATCCAGTTCCTGGCCAAGAACCGCGAGGTGAAAGTGATTGAGTGCAACCTTCGTGCTTCGCGCTCCTTCCCCTTCGTGTCGAAGATATTGAAGCGCAATTTCATTGAGACCGCTACGAAGATTATGCTCGATGCTCCCTATGAACGTCCTGACAAGAGCGAGTTCGACATTGACCGCATCGGCGTCAAGGCCAGTCAGTTCTCGTTTGCCCGCCTGCAGAATGCCGATCCTGTGCTGGGCGTGGACATGAGCTCCACCGGTGAGGTGGGCTGTCTGGGCGACGACCTGAACGAAGCCCTGCTCAACGCCATGATTGCCACGGGCTACAGGTTGCCCAAGAAGAGCGTGCTGATATCTTCGGGCGCCGCCAAGGGTAAGGTGAGCCTTCTGGAACCCGCCCAGCAGCTGGTGAAGAAAGGTTTCAAGGTGTTTGCAACAGGCGGCACGGCCCAGTTCTTCAACGACAATGGCGTGGAAGCAACGAAGGTGAGCTGGCCTGATGAGGATGGTGAGAACAATGTGATGGAGATGATTGCCGACCATCAGTTCGACCTGATTGTGAACGTCCCGAAGAACCACTCCAAGCGCGAGCTGACCAACGGCTATCGCATTCGTCGTGGAGCCATCGACCACAATATTCCTCTCATCACTAACGTGCGTCTGGCCAAGGCATTCATTGAGGCATTCACTGCCATGGACGAGGCCGACATCAAGATTAAGAGCTGGCAGGAATACAACAACTAATCAGTTGTACATATATCATGGGCACGGACATCACCGGTCATGGTTGGTGTCCGTGCCCTTTCATTTTGGTGCCGTGAAGGCTAACGGATGAAAAACGAAGTGATACGTTTCCCTGATGGTTCCTGTCAATCCAGATGGAACACCTCTTTGATGGGAATGGTGACGGGTGAATTGTCAGGATTCACCTCCATGATGTCGGCCATCATGTCCCACCATTTCTGGGTAATGGGGTCAACGTTCTCTGTGTCCTGTGAATTGCCTTCTTTCGAGCACTCCTGATAGGCGAAGAGGATGTTGGTGTCACGATCCCAGTAGATGCTGTAGTTCCCTACGCCTTGTTCCTTGATCATCTTAACGAGTTCGGGCCAGATGGCGGCATGGCGCTTCTGGTACTCTTCCTCACAGCCTGGCTTGAGGAACATTTTGAATGCAAATCTGCGTGTCATAGCTTTTTATAGTTTGTAGTTGATAGAATGAATATGTGTTTAATTCGGCAACAAAGATACAAAAAGTTGGTTAGAATAGCTCTTCTTTAACTCCCTTTAACTCCTTTAAGCTGAATAACTGCTCAAAATGTTGTAACTTTGCACCCCGAAAGCATGGAACGACTAGAGCGTAACACAGGACTTGTTCTGGAAGGCGGCGGTATGCGCGGCGTCTTCACTAGTGGTGTGCTGGATGCTTTCATGAAGTACGAGGTGAACTTCCCATTCATTGTCTCTGTCTCTGCTGGTGCCTGCAACGGCATGAGCTATGTGAGTAGGCAGCCTCGCAGGGCACGCTATTCCAACATCGACTTGCTGCGTAAGTATGGCTACATATCGCTGAAGAATCTCATCGTCAAAGGGAGTATCTTCGACCCCAGTTTGCTTTACGAGCGCTTCCCCAACGACATACTTCCTTTCGACTACGAAGCCTACGGTCAGAATCCAGCTACGTTTGAAATGGTGACCACCAACTGCCTGACAGGCTTGGCCGAGTATCTGACTGAGAAGACCGACCGTCGGCGCATGATGGCCATTGTCAAGGCCAGCAGTTCGCTGCCCTACGTTGCTCAGATTACGTATGTGGACGGGAAACCCATGCTCGACGGCGGAATTGTTGACTCTATCCCTGTGCAGCGGTCCATTGACATGGGCCATCCGATGAATGTCGTGGTGATGACGCGCAATCGTGGCTATCGCTCAACGGAGAAGGACCACAAGGTGCCGCGTTTCATCTACGGTGACTATCCTAGGTTGCGCGTGGCATTGAGTCGCCGTGTGGAGGTCTACAATCAGCAGCTGGAAATGGTGGAGCGCATGGAGGACTGGGGAGAGGTGGTGGTCATCCGCCCACAGCGACCGATGGAAGTGGGGCGGGTGTGCCGCGATCCAGAAAAACTGGAGCGCCTCTATGAAGAAGGCTTTCTGGAGGGCGAAAAGTTCTGCCAGAAATATAAACTTTAACAAGACACGAGGGATGCAGAGATGAGAAAACGACTTCAACTTATAAGTTTGTTACTGGTTACCCTTTATGTTTCTATGAGTCATGTAATGGCCCAGGGCACCGACCTGCTCTCGGCCAAAAAAGGGGTGATCAGTGGCGGCTATAACTTCTGGGTCTACACACCAGATGATTATTATTACACTCAGGAGATGACCCCGCTTGTGCTCTTTCTGCATGGTGCCAGCCTGTGTGGACGCGATTTGAACCGCGCCCTTCGCTATGGCACTGTGGCTGCTATCAAAATGGGACTGCAAGTACCCGCATTGGTCGTCACGCCGCAGAATCCGGGTGGCTCCTGGAATCCGAAGAAACTGAACGACGTGCTGGAATGGATGGACCAGAACTATGCCTACGACCACAACCGCGTCTACGTGCTGGGCATGAGCCTGGGTGGCTATGGGACGCTGGATTTCGTGGGAACCTATCCTGAAAAAGTGGCTGCGGCCATGGCCCTCTGCGGCGGCTGCACGCTGAAAGACCAGTCGCGCATGGGCGAGGCTCCGCTGTGGATCATCCATGGCACGGCCGACAGGGCTGTCTCCGTACGTGAGTCGCAGACCGTGGTGAACCGCATGAAGCAGACGGGAAACACCGACCGACTGCGCTATGACTGGCTGCCCGGGGCCTCACATGGTGCCCTGGCCCGCTATTTTTACAGCTGGAAAACCTATGAATGGCTGTTTTCGCATACACTGCTCGACCCCGGCCGTCCTGTCAACCGCGAAGTGATGATCACTCAGAACGATTTGAACCAGGCCTATCGTGAGATGGAAAAGAGGGGTGAGCAATTAGAAGTAGAATAATTCATCAAATAAAGATTTAAGATAACAATGGGAAAAGTGATTCTTACGGGTGACCGCCCGACAGGCAAGCTCCATCTGGGCCACTACGTTGGCTCTCTGCGTCGACGCGTGGAACTGCAGAACGCAGGAGACTATGACCGAATGTTTGTTTTCATGGCCGATGTGCAGGCCCTTACCGACAATGCTGACAACCCGGAGAAGTTGCGCCAGAGCATTGTCAATGTAGCACTCGACTGGCTCTCTGCAGGTCTCGACCCCGCCAAGTGTGTACTCTTCATTCAAAGCCACATCCCTGAGCTGGCTGAGCTCACCACATACCTGATGAACCTGATTACAGTGAGCCGCGTGCAGCGCAACCCCACGGTGAAGACGGAAATCAAGATGCGCAACTTTGAGGCCAACATCCCCCTGGGATTTTTCTGCTACCCTGTGTCGCAGGCTGCTGACATCACACTGTTCAAGGCTACCACTGTACCCGCCGGCGAAGACCAGGAGCCCATGCTTGAGGTGACACGTGAACTGGTGAACCGTTTCAACCATACCTATGCCCCCGTACTGGTAGAACCCAATATCATGCTGCCCGAGAACCTGACCGCTCGCCGTCTGCCCGGTACCGACGGCAAGGAAAAGATGTCGAAGAGTCTGGGCAACTGCATCTACCTCTCCGATTCAGCTGACGAGGTGTGGCAGAAGGTGCGCTCCATGTACACCGACCCCACCCACCTCAACGTCAGTGACCCTGGACATGTAGAGGGCAATGCTGTCTTCACCTATCTGGATGCCTTCTCCACCGATGCTGACTTTGCCAACTTCTGGCCCGAGTACCAGAACCTGGACGAGCTGAAGGACCACTACCGTCGTGGTGGACTGGGCGACATGAAGTGCAAGAAATTCCTGAACCAAGTGCTCAACCAGTTCCTGGAGCCCATGCGCCAGCGCCGTCACGAGTTGGAACAGGACATCCCCGAAATCTATAACATCCTGAAGAAGGGAACCGAGCAGGCCCGCGAGGTGGCAGCGCAGACCATCGACGAGGTACGCAAGGCCATGCGCATTGACTATTTCAACGACACCGAGCTCATCCGCCAGCAGTCGGAGGCCTTCAAGGCCAAGGGCTGAACCAGTGACAACAGGGGGCTGGGAGTTAAAAATAATTAAGCACAGGGAAAAACTCTCTGCACTTCACGCTTAACTCTCAACTCTTTTGTATCTTTGCATCTGCTTAAATTTAAACATATATCGTAAATATGATCAACATTACTTTCCCCGACGGATCTGTTCGTTCGTATGAGCAGGGCGTAACGGGACTTCAGATTGCCGAGAGCATTTCGCCTGCTCTGGCACGCAGCGTTCTCTGCTGTGGAGTGAATGGCGAGACCGTAGAGCTGAACCGCCCCATCAACGAGGACGCCAAGATTGAGCTCTACAAGTGGGACGACGAGCAGGGTAAGCATACCTTCTGGCACACCAGTGCCCACCTGCTGGCTGAGGCGCTCAAGGAGTTGTATC
>CAMNJH010000058.1 GCA_946541275.1 uncultured Prevotellaceae bacterium | reverse complement strand
TCATTGTCACTTTCTTTTTGACTCCTAAAGTGACAACTTTTTCTAGTATAAGTCAATATGTTCTTTTAAACCCTTTAAAAACTTTAGCTATATGAAAGCATTTAAACTATTATTATTGTTGCTCCTCGCCGGTGCTGCCCCGACACTGGCCGAAGAAGAGTATGCTACGTGGGAGTTCAGTACCGGTGCGGTCACAGAACTTACCAAGAGTGATCCTATTGACGTGACAAAAGTGTCGTCCTCATTTAAAATCGTCTACCGGAATATCACTGACGAACTGGCCCCCAGCGGGGATCTGATTACAGGCATGACATTCAAGGGCTATAATCCAGGAAATGAGCAGACCCGCCATGTCAGAGTGCTGTTGGCTTGCAGTAACTTGGGAAAGTATGCAGAACCCACATGCGTTTTTGACGGTGACTGCACCATTGCACATGGTGGTACAGCCGAAGAATGCATATCCCTGTTGGACTTGCATTTTGACACGCCTTATGCCTACCAGAACTCCGAAGGAAAGCTTTATGTCACCATTGAGAGCTCTGGTGAAGTGGCTGAAGACCCACTTTTCTTCGTAAGCCATTCAGGCCAGCCCGTTGCCACGGTTCAGGTATCTGCACCTGTTCGCTATTTCTCTGGCACATTGACCAACCAGGATGGTAGTCCCGTGGCCAATGCCAACATCTGCATATATCGTAATAGCATTGACACTGGCGAGACCTTGACGGAATATGTAGCGAAGAGCGATGCCCAAGGCAATTACTCAGTACGTGTAGACCAGAGCAATTTCGGGTTCAAGCTGGAAGTGACGGCTGCCGGCTACGCTACCTATCAAGCCGACTGGACTTTCTATCTGAACGCTGGTACAGTACCGAGTATGGCTCCTCCCAAGGGTGACATCGTGCTGTACAACAAGCTGTCGTTCACCAAGGGCCAGCAGGCAACGATTGTATGGCCCGACAAACCCGACAAGTCATGGGGCAGATACTATAGACTGGACAGGCGTGAGGGAAACCAGATAATATTCGAGCGTGAACTAAATCCGCAGGCAGCCCTGCCATACGTCATTTTCCCCGAAGAGGACTTCCAGTTAGACCTGTCAAGCTATGAGCTGAGCCAACTGCCTGAAGCGGGATTTGTTCCGTTCCCTGACAATGGTGATAATGGCGACATGAGACCCTGGGGACTGCACGGCTCCTACCAGAACCACTACTACACAGGCGAGTGGGGTGTGCCCACCTGGTGCGTATCGCTGCTTGACAAGACGCCCGACTGCGACAAGACAGGGCAGAACGGGTTGCCACAGATAGGAGCATTCCGTGCCTACCTGATTGCTGCTTATGACAGTCAGATGCAGTACGAAGAAACACGCATGGTGTTTGTGGGTGAAGCAACGGGCATCACTGAGACCGAAGGAAGCCTGGCACCTGCCTCTCATATATACGACCTGCAGGGCCGTAGCCTGTCAGAGAAGCCTTCACACGGTCTGTACATACTGAACGGACAGAAGTATATAGTGAAATAATGTGCAATCTCTGCAACATAACACTCCATATAATGGCGGCGCCTTTTTGCAAAAAGGCGCCGTCAAATTTTCACAGGGCGCCTCCATATTAGAAAAGGCCGGCGCCTTTTCTCCAAAGTGCACCACTACGGTAGGAGTGAAAGGAGTGGATGCTTTAGAAAAAAATAGCACACTAGTAGTTTTTTGTGTCCGTTTTGTTTTGTTATTCCCATAATTTGCACTATCTTTGCATCATGAAAGCAAAGAAATTCTTCCAGAAGTTTGCCAGTCGGTTCCTTTGGCTCAATTTACTGGGCATGGTTGTCGTTCTGGTTCTGCTCGTATTTGGATTGAAGTGGTGGCTACTGAAATATACTCACCATGGCGAGGGCATAGAAGTGCCCGACCTGTACGGCGTTGACTATCGCGATGCCATGAAAACCGTTGAGGGGATAGGCCTGCGCATCACCATCAACGACTCCACCTATATTAAGGACAAGCCCGCGGGCTGCATTGTCGTCCAGTCGCCCGACAAGGGGATGAAGGTGAAGGAAGGCCGTATGGTTTACGTGACCATCAACTCGCTGACCATTCCGCGTGTGGCCATTCCCGATCTGGCCGGCAACAGCAGCTATCGCCAGGCCGTGGCCCGGCTGCAGGCACTGGAGCTGCGCGTGAACCCGCCCAAGCTGATTGATGGTGACAAGGACTGGGTGTACGGCATGCTGTGCGAGGGCCGCGAAGTGCACCGGGGTGACATGGTGGCCCGCGAATCGCAGATCACGCTGATTATTGGCAACGGTGCCACCGACGACTATGAATATGGCTGGGACTTTGACGACCTGCAACCATTTGAAGAGGACGGGGCAGAGCATCACGCCACAGAACAGGATGAACAGGTGGAAACGGACGATTTTGAGCCCGTTGACCTGAATGTAATAAGCGAATAGGCGCAAGAGATGATTGAAGAGGATCATATCTTAGACGACGAACTGGACGAGTTGCTCGACGACGTGCCTGCTGCCGAGGGTGAAGAGCAACTCTATGAGCACCTGCGGCTGGAGGTAGACCGCGGGCAAGTGCCGCTGCGCATTGACAAATACCTGACCGAGCATACCCAGCACTCCTCGCGCAATCGCATCCAGCAGGCCGCTGAAGGCGGCTTCCTGTTCGTGAACGACAAGCCTGTGAAGAGCAACTATAAGGTTCGTGCGGGCGACATCATTACCTTGCGCCTCAACCGCCCCCACTTCGACACCACCATCGTGCCTGAAGAGCTGCCACTTGACGTGCGCTACGAGGACGACGACCTGATGGTCATCTACAAGCCAGCCGGCATGGTGGTGCATCCCGGATGTGGAAACTTCCACGGCACGCTGGTGCATGCCATAGCCTGGCACCTGCGCAACCTCCCCACCTACGACCCCAACGACCCGCAGGTGGGCTTGGTACACCGCATTGACAAGGACACCAGCGGCCTGCTGGTCGTGGCGAAGACGCCCGAGGCCAAGTCTCATCTGGGCAAGCAGTTCTTCCATCACGACACTCATCGCAGCTATGTGGCCCTGGTATGGGGCAACTTTGTGGAGGACGACGGCCGCATAGAGGGGAACATTGGCCGCGACCCGCGCGACCGTCTGCGCATGGAGGTGTTCCCGCCCGGCTCAGAAACCGGCAAGCCTGCCGTCACACACTACCACATACTGGAGCGCTATGGCTACACAACACTTGTGGAATGCCGGCTGGAAACGGGCCGGACGCATCAGATTCGCGCCCACATGCGCCACATAGGCCACCCCCTGTTTGCCGACGAGCGCTATGGCGGCTGCGAGATTCTGCGGGGTGAGCGCACTGCCAGCTACAAGGCCTTCATTCAGAACTGCTTCAAGCTCTGTCCGCGTCAGGCCCTGCATGCCCAGACACTGGGTTTCGTGCATCCCACCACCGGTGAGCAGATGGACTTCACTTCCCCACTCCCCCCTGACCTGGAGTCGCTGATTGACAAATGGAGGAAAAGGCTTAAGAGTGAGGAGTGAGGAGTTAAGAGTTAAGAGTTAGGAGTTTAATATTAAAATCTAAATAAATGAAACAACAAAAACGCACAATAGCCATCGTCTGTGGTGGTGATTCCAGCGAGCATGATGTCTCGCTCCGCTCAGCCCAGGGGCTCTATTCTTTCTTTGATAAAGAGCTCTACAATGTATATGTGGTCGACATGAAAGGCACTGACTGGCAGGTGGACCTGCCCGACGGCACCACGTCGCGTGTACGCATGCACGACTTCTCGTTCCGCGAGGGCGGCAAGGCCCGCCACTTCGACTATGCCTACATCACCATCCATGGCACTCCGGGCGAAAACGGCATCCTGCAGGGCTATTTTGACCTGCTTCACATACCTTACAGCACCAGTGGCGTGCTGGTGGAAGCCATGACGTTCAACAAGTTCATGCTTAATCAGTACCTGCGCGGCTTCGGCGTAAAAGTGGCTGAAAGCGTGCTGGTGCGCCGCGGTCAGGAGCAGCAGCTGGACGAGCAGAAGATTGTTGAAACCATCGGCATGCCCTGCTTTGTCAAGCCCTCCAACGACGGCAGCTCTTTCGGCGTGTCGAAAGTGAAAAACCCCGACCAGCTGGCCCCCGCCCTACGCGTGGCTATGATGGAGAGCGACGAAGTGATGATTGAGTCGTTCCTGGAAGGTACAGAGATCACCGTGGGGTGCTACAAGACAAAGGAAAAGCAGGTGGTGTTCCCTGTGACCGAAGTGGTGACAAAGAATGAGTTCTTCGACTATGACGCCAAGTACAACGGACAGGTGGAGGAAATCACGCCTGCTCGCATTGCACCCGAACTGGCACAGCGCGCCCAGCAGCTCACCTCGGCCATCTACGACATCCTGCACTGCAACGGTATCATCCGCATTGACTATATCATCTCGCCCAAGGGCGACATCTCGATGCTGGAAATCAACACCACCCCCGGCATGACGGCCACGAGCTTCATTCCGCAGCAGGTGAAAGCCGCAGGCCTGAAGATGGCCGACGTACTTACAGACATCGTGGAGAACCAGTTCTAGGAAGCCTGCGAAGATGACCATAGTGGCCTTTTCCATAGGATTCAGCACCGCATTCTTTGCCATCTTTGCTATCCACATTCTCTTCTACCGCCGGGAACGAACTCGTTTCCAGTCGGTGGTGGGTACCATTATGGCAGTGTGGGCATTGCTATGCCTGAAGGACATTGTGTTCACCTTCCCGGGCATGTACAAGGCCAGTGTGCTGCAATGGGTGATGATGATTGACGGATGGTCGGCACTCACCTATGCCATATTCATCTTTGAGACCACCATGCCCAACTGGCTCTCCTGGCGCCGGTTCCTGCTGCTGTCTCTGCCCTTCTTTGCTTTCACCATTGCCTATGCCTTGTGGCCGGTGAAGGCAGTCACCACTGCCTATGCCGTGTTCCTCTGGTTTTTCGCCTGGGGCATCGTAGCGGTGGGCTATTCCAAGGCTCGCCAGCAGATTCGTCTTGTACGCCAGAACTTTTCGAACATCGACCAGATTGACGTGTCGTGGCTCACGCCGGTATTTCTTTTTGCCATTGTGACGCAGCTGGCATGGCTCTTCGTGTCGCTCTATGACACATGGCTCACCGACGTACTTTACTATACCATGAGCATTGCCCTGTGGCTGCTCATGCTGCGCTACAGCTGGAACTTCCACCCCATAGAGATGCCTCAGACGGAAGAAGTACAGCCCAGACAGCCTGTCAGGGAATATGCCTTTGCCGGTCTGCTGGAGCAAACCATGGAGGAGCAACAGCTCTACCTGGACAGCAACCTCACCCTGGCTGACTTGGCTCGTGCCATTAACTCGAACCGTACCTACGTCAGTGCCTATCTGCAGCAAGTGAAGGGCCTCACGTTCTACGACTATGTCAACCAGTTGCGCATAGAAAAGAAGAGTATACCCCTGATGCAGCAACATCCAGAGTATACTCTTGAGCATGTGGCCCACGAGAGCGGCTTCCGTTCACTGAACACCTTCCGCCGGGCCTTTGTCAAGCTGACAGGGAACAACCCCAGTCAGTTTGGCAAGCAATAGTTTTCTTGCCTTATCTGAGGAAGCCCACCCAGACGTGGTCGGCATCAGCACCGTTCTTCTTGATCCAGGGTGTGTGATCAATCGTAAATGTAATCTTCTCACCGGCTGGAGCTGAGCAACGCGGGTCGTCTCGCTGGAAAGAGCCAGCCAGTTCCTCCACGGCTGTTCCCTGTGCGTCCAGGAAATTGAAGGACCACATCGGAGCACCGTATTTCATGGACAGCGCTGCAGTCAGCGTCAGCTCGGCATCGATGGCCAGGGGCTGTCCCCGCTTGAAGCGGTCCTTCTCTATGTCGGCCTCGAACTCTCCTTCCACATAGCGGAGCTTGGCCGTGCCGGCTGACAGCTGGTCATCGTCAAACGTGATTTTCACCTCCCTGCCGTTGAGGGCCTTGGCCTCAGCGTCGAACAGCTCATAATACTTCTTGTAGATTACGCCCTTGGCAGCCTTGCGCTCATCGCCCAACCGCGACATATCCTCGCGCTTCTCGGCCTTGTTCATCTCGGCTTTGTAGTACTCGTCTACCTTCAATTCGGCCGCTTTCATCTGCTGATGCAGCGATGGCAACTTGCCCAGTATGGGGCTATCGGTGATTGGGACTTCCTGTTCAGCAGCGCTGATGGCATCGTCAACCACGCTGGTGGCACTCTTTCCTCCGCAGGCCGTCATCAATGCGGCTACTGCGAACATTGCTAACACTTGTAGTTTCTTCATACTACTTTGAATTTGAGTTAATAATATAGTTACTTATTTAAATGATTCAATCTTCTGATGTCAGTATTTGACCGTTTTGCCAGCCAAAGCGTTCAGGCCGTGGATACCCTTGGGATTAAAGACCACGAAGCACGAGAACTGCTGGTCGCACACCCAGAAGTTGCCGAAGGCGTCAGCATAGATGTAGTTTGTATTGCTGACCTCAACCACCGAGCCGTACTTGCTGCGCAAAGCTGTCTTTAGCTCTTTCATTCGTATGGGTGCAGAACCTCCGATATTGAAAGAGATGAAGCGGTTGTCTCCAACAGGACTGATGTAGGCAAAGCCCTGACCGTCTGTTGTAAGAGCAGAGTGGTTGAGCTTGATGTCGGCAGGCAGCTCATGTACCTTAGTCCAGTTGAATTCCTTCGATGGTGTCTTCATCACCTTATTGCCTCCCAGGATATACACATCATTCCCCTGTTGCCACAGCTGTGTGGGACGCTCACCCAACAGCTCTGACACCTCAACCATGGTCGTGGGATCACTGGCCTCCACGGTGCCGTCATTGCGGTAGGCCACCACACGGTAGGCACTGAAACCGAAGTAGTCGCCATCGTTAGTGACCAGGCAGTTCAGGTCGCCATTGAAGCCCGTTTTGACAAGCTTGTTGTTGTCCTGCAGGTCGTAAACGCGGAAATAATCGCCGCCATAAGCCAGGTAACGGCCATTGGGCGAAAGCACCATGTATTTGTAGTTCTTGCCCATAAAGCCAGCCAGGTTGTCAATCTCGGCAATGAGCGTTGAACTCTCGATGCTCTTTCCGTCATAGCGCACAATGCCCTTTCCACTGACGGCCAGATAGAGGTCGTTGCCGAAACCTGCCACATCAAGCACATCAGGATGGTTAGTCTTCTGTTTGCTGGGGACGACCTCGGTAACGGCACCCGTCAGTTTGTCAATGGCCAGCACGGCGTTGCTCTTCCATGAGGGTTGCACCAAATAGATGTAGCGGTCGTTCTCTGCCAGCGGACCTTCGGGCGTTGGGTCGATGCTAACGATAGCATACTTGGCTGTCCACACTTTTATTTGCTCTTTGATTTCAGGCGGAACAATGGGATTGGTAATCGGTTCGGGGACTGGCACAGGAGTTGGGGGCGTTGGATCAGGAATTGGAGGTGTTGGCTCAGGAATTGGATCGATTACCGGGGGGACTATATCACCAGGGGCTCCATCATCGTCGCGTCTGCCACCGCCAGCACTGCCAGTGAGTCCTTCACCACCGATATCTTCACTGCCAGTTTCTTCACCGCCAGTGCCGCCTCCTTCATTATTATCTTTTCCTCTATTGCCCGGTCCCTTATTGCCTGGTCCGACTTTACCTATTTTCTTCTGGCCGCCAGTCTGCTTAGTTTCTTCACTATTGCCATTTTCATCATCTTCGGTTTTTCCGCCCTGTTGTTTAAGAATAATCTCAATGTTGGTATCCACTTCCTTGTCGCCTATTTTCACCCTCGGTTGTTTGGCCGTACCTGTAAAGGTGGCAGTCACATTCGGAGTGTCAGTCTTCAGATGGAAGTGATTCAAGAAGAAGTCTTTCATGTCGCGATGCTCGAACATCTTGGCCAGGGCCGTCTTGCCCGTGGCGGGGTCAACATTGCCCAGAATGAAACTGAGTGCCTTGGATAGGGCTTCACCCTTAGTAGTGGTGCTGGTGCTCTTGCCCACTTCAGAGTAGCTGAAGATGACTCCCACCACTTTCTCAAGCTTCGGCTCGTAGTAGAAATACTCTTCGAAAACCATCACGATGGATTCTCCTGCCAACAGGCTGAGAATAGAGTTGCTCAGGTCAACCTTATTCACAATGCGACCTCCCTCGCAGCCATTGAACATCAGTTCCTCGGGATTGCCAGTAATGACATATTTATGGTAGTCTTCTTTCTTACTCCCGGGCACTTGCTTGGAAATACGCTCGGCCATCTCATCCCATAGGGCGGCCCAAAGTCCCATCAAACTGGCCCCATAGATGGAGGTGGTCATCATCAAAGCTTGACTGGAGGCCTCGCCGTCAAAGACAAACACCGTGGTGCGTGTCTGACGGCCCAGCATCAGCATGACAATATCACGCAGGTTTTCGGGAATATCGCCCTTCAAGTCGTTGGCATATTTGGAAGATGAGATACTCATCATGCGGTCATCCAAGCCGGGAAAGGTGTACTCAGGGAATTCCTCGATGGTGCCGTCAGGATTGTCGAAATAAAAGAATGGAGTTTCGAGCACAGCTCCTGTCTGCGTCCAACCATAGAGGCTGAACATCAGAATGCTCATGGATAACAGGAATAGTCTTTTCATAATTTTATTATTATTGTTTATCGTAGAAATGCAATATTAAGAATTAAAACGCTGCAAATTTAGGTCTTTTCATCAATAATTACTTTTCTTTTTGACTTGAAGAAACGTCATTCCGTCAAAAATGTAAGCCAAAGAAACAAAAAAGCAGTTCACAGGGCTAAAAATAATCTGGCAAATTATTGGCGGATTGAGAAAAAGTGCTTAACTTTGCCCAATAAACCAAACAAATCAAACATTCTATGGAAAAGAATGAATACAAGGCACTGCTGAGCCAGTTCGACAGCATCCGCCCGTTCGAACCTGAAGAGCTGCCCGCCGTCTATGATCGCTTGGCGCAGGACTCGCAGTTCCGCGCTATTGTACAGTATCTGTATCCACAGATGCCCTTTGAAGCCGTGATGCAACAGATGCGAGGCTGCAACACCTGTCTCGACTTTCAGAAGGCTTTCTGCTATACTTTCCTGAAGCAGTTGATGGCTAAAGCCTCCAAGGGTTTCGATATCGACGTAAAGTCTATCGACGTATCGCGCCGGTATACCTTCGTCAGCAATCATCGCGACATCGTGCTCGACTCTGCCCTGCTCGACGTTCTGCTCATCGATGCCGGCGCCGGAACCACCACCGAGATAGCCATCGGCGACAATCTGCTGGCTGCCCCCTGGATCAAGGACCTGGTGCGCATCAACAAGTCGTTCATCGTTGAGCGCTCACTGGGCATCCGCGAAATGCTGGCCGCCTCCAAGCGTCTGTCAGAATACATGCATTTTGTCATCGGCGTGAAGAAGGACAACATCTGGATAGCCCAGCGCGAAGGACGCGCCAAGGACAGCGACGACCGCACGCAGCCTTCCATTCTGAAAATGATGGCCATGGGTGGCGAGGGCTCGGTAGTGGAGCGACTGAAGGCGCTGCACATCGTCCCCCTGAGCATCAGCTACGAATATGACCCCTGCGATTTCCTCAAGGCTCGCGAGTTTCAGCTGAAACGTGACGTAGAGGGCTGGAAGAAGACCAAGCAGGATGACGTCGACTCCATGCGCACCGGAATCATGGGCTACAAGGGCCATGTGCACTATCACTGTGCGCCATGTATTGATGATTGGCTCGACTCGCTACCACAGGACATGCCCAAGGGTGAGCTGTTTGATGCGGTGGCTGCCCATATTGACCACGAGATTCACCGCCACTATCGGCTCTACCCCACCAACCGTGTGGCCGCCGGAGCCGAGGCCACTGCCGAGGAGCAAGCCTCTTTCCAGCAATACCTGGATGCCCAGCTGTCCAAAATTCAGCTCAACGCCCCCGACCTGCCTTTCCTGCGCGAGCGCATGCTGACCATGTACGCCAATCCCTATAAGAATAAAAATAAAACTGAGGAGGAGAAATGAACAGAAAAAAAGCCTTTAGCATCACATCCTTCTTTTCGCTCTTTTCGTACCTCCTTTTCTCCTGCACCATTGATGCCTACGACAAGGGCGAGGGCGAGCTGTCACTGCTTACCGCCGAACTGGTGGAAGCCCATGTGGGCAGCGACAAGCAGGTGGAATATGTGGTGACTGACCAGGACGAACAGCTGACCTTCCAGAAAGTGCTGACGGCAAAATGGATAGAAAAGAACGACACCATCTACCGTGCTATGCTATATTATAATAAGGTGGCAACTGGAAAGGCCGATGTAATCAGCTTCAACAGGGTCGGGGTGCTCATTCCGCGCGACAGTATCAAGGGCGGCATGAAGACTGACCCGCTCCATATGGAGAGTGCATGGCTGAGCAAGACGCGCAAATACCTGAATCTGCGACTACGACTCATGATGGGAACTACTGAAAACGAGGATGCCATCCATACCATCGGGCTGCTGCGCGATACCACCACCAGCACATCATCCAATTGCCACATGACTCTCTATCACGACCAGAGCACCATTCCCGAGTACTATTCCACTACCACCTACGCCAGCATTCCCCTATCACAACTGACTACCGACACGCTGACGCTGACCGTCAATACCTACAACGGCCCTGTGGTCCGTTCTTTCAGTCTGAAATAGAAGAAGTGTAGCCCTATAAATCAAGTAGAAGTTCTGGTTCCCAAAGGTGACGCTGCATATCCACGCGACCATTGGGCTTGAAGGTGACACCCTCTTCCTCCAGCAATATGCGCTGACGCCCCCACCCTGGCGCCGTGCGCCCCACAATGTTCACCACGCGGTGACAAGGCAACTGGTCAGCGCCTGGCGTATAGCGCAGCGTGCGTCCCACCATGCGGGCATGGCTGGGCCATCCTGTCAGGGCAGCAATATGGCCATAGGTAGTCACCCGTCCACGGGGAATCTGGCTCACGATGTTCAGCACGTCGTCGCGGAACATCCGGGCCTGCTCTGGAGTCATTTTATCGGGGTAGTCCCTCATTGCCGGTTAGTTCTCAGCTTTCTTGGCAATGCTGCGGCGCACCTTGAAGCGATCAAAGCCTTCGCCATAGACACCGATGACGGCGCTCTGCGAGACAAAGGCACTAGGGTCAATCTCATTGATGATGCGGAAGATGACGTCGCTCTGGCGCCTCTTGGCCAACACGAAGAGCATCTTCACCTCCTTGCCGCTGTAGAAGCCATGGGCATCAATGGTGGTGCAACCGCGATGCGGCTCACGGTTGATGCG
Source organism: uncultured Prevotellaceae bacterium (assembly GCA_946541275.1). Lineage (GTDB taxonomy): Bacteria > Bacteroidota > Bacteroidia > Bacteroidales > Bacteroidaceae > Prevotella. Next base: position 5,031 of record CAMNJH010000058.1, on the reverse strand, counting down.
CTGGCCTATCTCCTGATACTTGTCGCTGATAATGAAGAACTGAACGGAGCGGCGCATGCTGTTCACCACCTGGTCTATACAGAAGGCAGTGACGTAGAGCACCACGTAGCCATAGATGACTTTCTCCCAGTCCTTCAGCACAAAATAGGAGCTGGAGATAATAATGACATCACAAATCAGGATGACACGTCCCAGCGACACATCACGATACTTATTCACAATGGCAGCAATGATGTCGGTGCCACCCGTTGAACCATTGTTGGCCAGGCCCAATCCCACTCCACAGCCGCAGAACACCGAGCCGATGATAGCTGCCATGAAGGGCTGGTCACTGAGCAGATGGCCGTGGTAGCTGGCCGTGGCAACACCCACGGAAACAGTGAGCACACTGACCGCATAGACGGTCTTCACGCAGAATTTCCACCCCAGAATCCGCAGGGCGAACAGCAGCAGCACGGCATTGATTACGAAATAGGAGAACTGAACAGGTATGCCCGTAGCCCAATAGAGGATGCTGGTCACACCAGCCACGCCGCCCGTGGTGATATTGTTAGGCAACAAGAACACCGCCCAGCCGATACAATAGCTGAGCATGGCAATGGTGATCATGACATAGTCGCGTGCCTCACGACCAATGGAGGCTTTCAGTTCTTTTTCCATAATTGGATGCAAAGGTACGAAAGAGTTGGGAGTTAGAGATGAAGAAGCGGGAGTTTTTGCCCCCGCTTTAATTATTTTTAACCTCATGGATAGAAGTCAGAGAACGAGGTCACGCCGACTGAAGACGTGTACCCTTGAAAGGTTATCCCTGCTCCTTGAACAGTTCCTTGATGCCGCCTATGCTGCCTAGCAGGTTGGTGGCCTCGTAAGGCAGGTAAACGGTCTTGGTCTTCTCGCCTTCGGCCAGCTCCTGCATCATCTGTATATATTTCTGTGCCAGCAGATAGTTGGCAGGATTGGTCGACTTACCCACGGCTTGTGTGATCAGTTCAATGGCTTGGGCTTCCGCCTCTGCCTTGCGAATACGTGCCATGGCCTCGCCTTCTGCCTCCAGGATTGCCTGCTGCTTGGCAGCCTCAGCCTTGTTCACAATGGCAGTCTTCTCACCTTCCGATGCCAGGATCTCAGCAGCCTTCTGTCCCTCGGAAGTCAGAATCTGAGCGCGTTTATTGCGCTCAGCCTGCATCTGCTTCTCCATTGCGGTCAGCACGGAGTCGGGAGGCGTGATGTCCTGCAGCTCCACGCGATTCACCTTCACGCCCCATTTGTCGGTAGCATCGTCCAGCACGGCGCTCAGTTTCTTGTTGATGGTGTCGCGCGAGGTCAGCGTCTCATCCAGCTCCAGCTCGCCGATAATGTTACGCAGGGTGGTCTGCGTCAGTTTCTCAATGGCATTGGGCAGATTACTGATTTCGTAGGTTGCCTTGAAAGGGTCTACAATCTGGAAGTAGAGCAAAGCGTTGATTTCCGTCTGCACATTGTCTTTGGTAATCACGTTCTGCTTGGGAAAGTCGTACACCTGTTCGCGCAGGTCGATAGTAGTAGAGTTTTGATAGCGCCCGTGGTTGAGCACTACGATAGCCTTGGCCTTGTCAATGAAGGGGATGATGACATTGATGCCTGGCTTCAGCGTGGCATGATAGCGTCCCAGACGCTCCACGATTTTTGTCTCAGACTGAGGGATGATGACCAGTGCCATCTTAGCAAAGAGAATGACACACAGGATGATAGCAATAAGTACGTAGTTCATACAGATGGATTTTAATTAGTTATTTTTCATTTCTTTCTCTACGGTAATGATGGTACTCTCGCGGCCCACCACACGCACGTTGGTGCCTGTGGCAATGTCGGTCGGCTCGTTGGTGACAGCCTTCCAGATGTCGCCATCTATCTGCACACGGCCAAAGCCGTCGGCCTTCACGGTTTCCACCACGCGCCCCATGCGCCCCATCAGGGCATCGGCGTTGCTGACCCTGTTGCTCTCGTTCCGATGCAGATAGCGCAAGGCCACAGGTCTCACCAGGAAGATGCTCAGCACACTGAAACAGACGAACGCTACTATCTGCACATAGCCATTCAGTCCCAGCAGCGCGGCCAGTGTGCCGAAGACGGCGCCAATGGAGAAGCAGATGATGAAGAAGTCGCCCGACGTCAACTCCAGAATCAGGCAGATGACGGCTATTGCCGCCCATAGCTGCCACAAGTTTGCTAAAAAGTACTCAATCATAAGCTATTTCTTATTTATTATTGATTCGCTACAATGACAGGATGAAGTCGTCCCAGTCTTTAGACGAGCCTTTCTGTCCGAACACTTTCCTGTACAGGCGGCTGCGAGTGGAGGCCACGCTTTCCTTCGAGTGGGCCGTGAGGATAGCCACGTCCTTGGGCTGTATGCGCACCTTGGTGAGCAGACTGACGTAGTATTCCTGCTGCGACAGCTTGTAGAGGCTGAACAGGCGCTCGGTAAAGTCGGTATATACCATGTTCACCGTCTGTTCCAGTGCGCGCCAGTCTTCATTCCGCATGCTACGCCCTTGCTCCAGCAGCGTCTTCACGCTTTGATAGGCATCACTGTTGAAGATGGCCGTCTCAGCCTGCTGCCGCTTTTCGTTCTCAATGATGGCAACCTTGTTGTCGTAATCCAGCTGCACGCGTTTCTGCTCCAACTCCAGTCTAAGCAGCGAGTTCTCATCGCCCAACTTCTGCATCAGGGCTTCCAGCTCGGCAATGCGGCGCCCGTTGGCCTCTATGCTCTGCTGACTAATGGCCTGCTGCTGTTCCTGCATGGCATGGACCTTGTCCAGTCGCTCTTTCAGCAGAAGCATCTTCCGCCTGCTGTTCTGAACGGTCACCACGAAGAGGGCAATGTAGGTCACTGAACCTATTATTAACAGGAACAGTTCCCGCTGTGTGAGGATGGTCAAGAGTTCGTTCATGCTGCAAAGGTACAACAAAGCCGTGGTTTGACCAAAGAAAAGAGTTCGCAATAATTCGCAATCGGCTTTTTCCGCAAAAAATGCGCTGAAAAGGGGCTTATATGGAGAAAAAGATGTAACTTTGCAACAAGAAAACAAATCAGTTGCAAACAAATGAGAACTAAACTACTACCCATTCTGCTCTCCGTGCTGGTCTGCCATGGCATTCATGCACAGGTTTTCCAACAGGAGTTTGGCAATCCACGCAAAGACTTCGTCGAGACGATGGCCACGCCCGACCATGCCGACAGCCGCTACCTGACGGGCCAGCAAGCCACGCTGCGCATCACGGCCCGCCTGGGCGGAGCTCCCGTAGAGGGTATCACCGTGCGCTATAAGGTAGGGCCCGAGATGTGGTTGCCCGAGCGCTATGACAGCACCACCTTCATCGGTGGTGAGGCGCTCATCCGCATGGGAACCATGCAGGAGCCTGGATTCCTGGCCTGCCAGTATGAGTTCATGGCCGGTGGCAAAAAGCACGCCGACCTGGTGAAGCTGGCCTACGAGCCTGAGCTGATTCGCACCTTCACGCCCATGCCCTCCGACTTCGACAAGTTCTGGCAACAGGCACTCAAGGAAGCCCGGCGCGTACCGTTGGAGCCAGAGTACAGGGATATTCCCGATGCTACCACCCCTGAGTTCGTGACCAGGCTGGTTCGCCTGCATGTGGGCAAGGACAAATGGATGCAGGGCTACCTCACCCTGCCCCGCGATGGCTCGGGCTCGTCAGGGCATCCCGTAGTACTGGTGCCACCGGGCGCTGGCAGCCAGAAGATTTCCCCTTCCGACTATTTCCCCCGCCAGGGCTGCATCTACCTGAAATTGGAGATTCACGACAACGACCAGCTACTGCCTGATGACGAGTACAACCAGCTGCGCCAGCAGAAATGCGACGGGTACATGCGCAGGGGCATGACCTCGCGCGATACGTATTATTATAAAGATGTATATGTGGGCTGCGCCCGTGTCGTTGACTTCCTGTGCTCCCTTCCCCAGTGGGACGGTCGGAATGTCATTGTCACCGGAGGCTCTCAGGGTGGCGCCCTGACCATCGTCACGGCAGCTCTCAACGAGAAGGTGACGCTCTGCGCCCCTTTCTACCCCGCCCTGTGCGACCTGACCGGATTTCTGCACCACCGTGCTGGCGGATGGCCCAAGTTCTTTTCTGGCTTCTACAGCGATGGCCGCATAGACATCAGCCAGGACCAGGCGCTTGAAACACTGCAGTACTTCGACGTGGTGAACTTTGCCCGCCGCCTCAGCGTGCCCACCTTCATGAGCTGGGGCTACAGCGACGACACCTGCTCGCCCACCTCAGTATGGGCCGCCTGGAATGAAATCACTGCACCCAAGCAGAGCGACATCACACCCACCAGCGGCCACTGGCGCTTCAGCAGTAGCCAGGCCAAATGTCTGGAATGGATGAAAGCCCACATCGGTCAGGGTAAGTGAGACGCCCCCCGGGAAACAGCCGAAAAGGTTAATCTTCCAAAATCACTTTGATATGTCGGCAATAATACCTAACTTTGCAGGCTGAAAAGAAAAGTGACATGAAGAAACTACTGATAGAAACATACGGATGCCAGATGAACGTGGCCGACTCGGAAGTGGTAGCCTCGGTGATGCAGATGGCAGGCTATGAGACAACGGAGAACATTGACGAGGCCGACGCCGTACTGCTGAACACCTGCTCGGTGCGCGACAATGCCGAACAGAAAATATTCCGCCGACTGGAGGCCCTCGACGCCCTGCGCCGCCAGCGCAGCCACTCACCAATCACCCCCCAGCGCCCACCGCTCATTGTTGGTGTGCTGGGTTGCATGGCTGAGCGTGTGAAGGACGAGCTGCTGGAGAAGTACGGTGCCGACCTCGTGGCTGGTCCCGACAGCTATCTGTCGCTGCCCGACCTCTTCGCCCAGGTGGAGACTGGCCATAAGGCCATGAACATCGAGCTGTCAACCACCGAGACCTACCGCGACGTGGTGCCGCAGCGCATTGGGTTGGGCCACAAGATAGGCGGCTACGTCAGCATCATGCGCGGCTGCAACAACTTCTG
>CAMNJH010000057.1 GCA_946541275.1 uncultured Prevotellaceae bacterium | reverse complement strand
GGTACGAACTTTTTTACACCCCACCAAACTTTTTAGCAAGTTTTTTAAGGGAAATGCTAAAATTTTTCTTCATTCTTGACAAAAATCAAAGTTGGGCACTCCCCTCATTATATAATATATCGCGCAAGGAGCTGCTTTTCGTTTTCTTTTGCCTGTGCAAGAAACTGCAAGTAGTCTTCACTCTCGGGATCAAACGGCTGATGTCCCAGTGCTGCCTTGATAGGTTTCCAATCCTTAACGAACTGTTTAGCGGCTGGGCTGAGATAGAGTTCCGCCAAACGCTCCCAAATAAAATCCACAGCCTGCTGCGAAGGATGCAGCATGTCAGGCTGATAGAAGCGATAGTCGCGCAGTTCGTCGAGCACCAACTCATAAGCCGGGAAATAGCTGACGCAGCCATAAAGCTTGCAGAGCTCATGAACGGCCAGTTGCAGCACGGCCTTGGAAAGCTGACTGCCATGGAAGCCATACTTGGCATAGCGAATGGGGCTGACGGTCATGACGACCCGCACTTCAGCATTCCTTTTCATCAGGCAAACGACAGCCTGCGACAGAAAATCCACACATTCCGCTATGGAGAGTTCTTCTTCCAGGAAAAGATTCTGCGGTCGCTTCCTACAATTATCCACGATTTCGCCCGACTCCTTCAGGCGATAGACATGATTGGTACCCATTGTGAGAAAGACGACACGCGGGATGGATTCACAGCGCTGCAGTGTATGAAATACCGAGGCTGGATTATACATCGTACCAAACGGATTCACATTAACAGGGAAGTGCTCCTCGCCGAAACGCCGGCCAATGCCATCAGCAAAACAAGAGCCTACAAACAGCAATGGTTCCAAAGGCTCAATGAGGAATGAAGGCATTTCAATATTTACTATAGTCCTGAAGTCCATATCACGGCAATTTGGTGCAAATATAGACATTTTTTTCTTGCCATCCAACTTTTCGATGCCTTTCTTTTTCCCCTTCACTGCTTTTTCGCATTTTAGCCCCAACGAGCCGTCAGCTATAATAAGGGGTGACAAGACTGTTTGTTGGCTCTGACCATTTATATATACGCGCGCGAAAATAATGCTACTGGTGCTACCGAGGACTTTATCAAGCAGTCTTTCAAGTGGTTACGGGTGCATCTTTAACATTTGGAAGTGCTACCAAAAATGCTACTGGACTTTTGTATATGTCTCATGGTTCATTGGGTGCAAAATGAGACATAGAGAAAAGTCAACGAGACTTTGAAAAATCCCATTGACCTTTTTCAAAACGGCGCCGACCTTTTTAAAAACGGCGTTGACTTTTTGGAAAAAGTCGGCGACTTTTCCGAAAACGGCGCCGCCATTTTCGGCGGTAGCACCAGTAGCATTTCCGGTAGCACTTCCAAATGTTAAAGATGCACCCGTAACCTCCTGTCAAGCAACAGGATAGAAGTCCTGTAGCACTTGTAGCACTTTGTTTTTCTCTTATATATAATATAAGGAAGTGGAATACCGGCCTCCACCCACCTCGTTAGCTGCGGCTCACCTGTAGTCCTGTCGTGGAAAGCGACATGTCGACAAAGCGGGCATTTGGACTCAGGCGGTTTTCAGACAGTCGCTGCTTGATGCGTGCAGCCGCCTCGGGGTCCTTAGCCACCATGTAGAGATAGCCTCCCCCACCGGCTCCAGGCAATTTGTAACCCAGGCAGAGGTCGTCAACCAGGTCGGTGAGGCGCATGACGGCCTCGGGGTTGGTTCCGCTGTCCAGTAGCTGATTCTGCTGCCATGTTCGCCTGACGAGCAGTCCCATCTGCTGGAAGTCCTGCCGCTGAATGGCCTCGTACATCTCCATGGCATGCTCCTTCATCTGTCGAAGCAGAAGCAACTGGTCGTGACTGTTAAGGAACATGCGTCGTACTATCTCGGCCAGGATGTGCTTGGCCGTGCGGGTGATGCCCGTGTAATAGAGCAGATGGCACTGCCTGTACTCCGGCTGTGTGTAGATATCGGTAGGCAGCCACCGTGCTAGAGGCTCTTGCACAAACCCGCTCTGTGTCTGCAGTAGTTTGACACCGCCCAGCACTCCGCCAAACTGGTCCTGCCAGCCACCGCCGGTGGTCAGCAGCTGCTCCAGGGCCAGTGTTCTGCGCCCAATTTCGTTCTTGTCCCAGGCCAACGAACAGAAGTTACTGATGGCACCCAACACCGTGGAAGCCAGGATGGAACTAGTGCCCAGGCCACTGCCGGCTGGTATGGCGGAAAAGAGTGTCAGCTCAATGCCACCTCCAAACGCTCGCAGCTGCTCCTCCAGCGAAGAGAACTGCTCCCTGGAGAACTGAGGAGTGAAGCCTGCCAAGGCCAGCGCCGCCTTCGGTATGGAGAACGGTGACCCCACCTTGTTATACTGCATCAATTCCTCGTAGGTGGTCACCACTTCGGTGGCGCCCAAATCAATACTCCTTAGAATGATATGAGGCTGAGGCGATATCTTGACATAAGCCTGCAAGGGCTGTTGACTATTCAGCTCAATGGCCAGGTTGACCACGTTTCCTCCTTCCAACAGACAGAAGGGCGGGGTGTCAGTCCATCCGCCGGCGATGTCGATACGAACCGGGCTTCGTGCCCAGACAATCTGGTCACGGCAGACGGAGAGACTGGGACTCTGCTTGTCGGCCAGCAGCTGGCCAACGACTCCCTGTCGCAGCAATCCGAAGGCCTTGTCACTATCGCTCCTGAACATGGCGTCATGAATGCGCGTCATCAACGGGGCATCGTCGGGCAAGGGTGGCGGCATGGGGATGGTGTTCTCTGTAAACGAGCGATAAGCATCGTCAAGGTCCAGTTGGTAGAACACGCTGTGCTCCCAGTTGGCAGCCAGCGCCGGCAGATTCTTCTGTCGGAAGGCACTGCGCTGTGCAAAGAGACGCACCAGATTAGCATTCGTAGAAATCTGCTCAGCTGAGAGCAGTGTTGCCCCTTCAGGTATCTGCGAATTAATACAACCCTCAATCTGTTCCAACTTCACCACGGGGAATCGAGGGTGCTGCTGTTCAGCTCCATCGAAGCGGTCGTCAATGCGATAGCACCTCACCGCATAGTCACCCTCACCGATTGGTACCACGTCCACGCACTGCCCTGGGGCAAGACTTACCGCCCAGTCGTTCTCAGGCACTCCGGTTACAATGTTGTCAGCACTTAACGTCCAACGGGGACCAATGCAACTATTTTCCACCCAGACATTCTTGTTAGCTTCAGTGAAGGAAACATACAGAAGGGCATTCTGCACAAAGATGGATGGATGGGGTTTCCGATCGTGGTGCATGATGCGACGCTGGTCGGACACCACGTTCTGCAGGGACACCATGGAAGAAATCATCTCCCCGGAAGTGCCGAAATGATAGAACTCCCCCCCCGGCAGGGGTACCACCGCCACCGTGAGCGACTGCAATTCTGAGTCTTCTATTTCAGGCTCTGTGCCCAGGGCCCGCCCAAATTCAGAATAGAGATCGTAGTTGCGGGGGTGGGCATCGGAAGAAGAGCCATTGCACGCCATGCCGCAGCGTTTCATCAGCAACTCCACAGCTCGGTCACTGAGCAGCCAGATGCCAATGTCAGTCAGATAGAAGTGATGACGCTGCAATACCGCCAGTTGCTCAACAGTTGGCTTCTGCAGCATACGCTTCAGCACCTGTGGCGTATGGCGATTGGAAAGGAACACTCCGTGATTGCGAGCTATGCCAGCATCCAGCCAAAGCCCATAGCACACCACGTCGGCTTCAGGGATAGGGGGCAGCGGCTGAGTGGCCCTGATGAGCACATCACCACTGACCACCATGGTGTTCAAGCCAGCAGGGGCCATCTGCATGATGCGTTCATACATGGGCAACTGCAACGAAAGCAAATCCTGTGACAAGCGCTGGCCCCGCTCCCAACGGAAGACGGGCACGGGTGTCAGTATCTTCCCTGAAGGAGCATAGGCAGGCAGGCGCCTGCTCTGCCCCCCCGCATGGAGCAAAATGCGTTTCTCGGTCGAAAGCCACTCCTTGAAGGAGGAGGCGCTAGCGGCACGGGGCGAATGCAGGAAGGCCTGCCAAAGCAGCCATGCCGTGCCGCCTCCACTTCCCACCCTGTGGCCCTCGGGATCGCAGGTGCAAAAGAATTCATCAGAAGACAAGCCTGTAATCTCATGGAACACGGTTTTGCCGTCGGCAGTCTTCCTGACCAGATTTGGCGGCAGGGACAACAGCTTTTTCATGCTTTTACTTGTATTAAAGAATCCTACAATAACCCATCAGCACTACATCGTCACTTCCACGATGTGCTTTCCGGGAGCGTAAGGAACAACGTTTCCGTCAATGGGGGCACCATCGAGCAGGACCTGCTTGACCCCCTTCTGGCTTCCATTGGGATGAATGTTAATGGTATAGTCAGCATCGCGGAAATGGCGGGAAACGGTGTAGTCCTTAGCCGACGTGGGCAGACAGGGGTCGATGCACAATCCGTCGTAGTCGGGCTTGATGCCGAGGATGTATTCCGATACCGTCAGCCACATCCAGGCGGCAGTGCCCGTCAGCCACGAGTTCTTGCCCTCGCCGGGACGGAAGGCATCCTTGCCTGCCACCATCTGACAGTTCACATAGGGCTCCACCTTGTGCAAGGTCTGGTACTTCTCCTCCACATACGAAGGCAGGATCTTGGCGTAATGGCTCCAGGCATCGTTGCCACGCCCAGCCAGCGTCTCGCCAATGATGACCCAGGGATTGTTATGGCAAAAGATACCGGCATTCTCTTTGTAGCCTTCGGGGTAGCTGGATATCTCACCGTATTCATAAACGTACTTGGTGAAAGCGGGATTGTTGAGCACCATACCGTGCTCGCACTCCAAGTATTTCTTGCAGGAGTCGAGACTCTTGTCCACCATGCCATCCTCGGCACCTATCTGGGCCATAGTGCACCAACCTTGGCTCTCTATGAAAATCTTGGCCTCATCGCACTCATGCGAGCCTATCTTATTGCCAAAAAAGTCGTAGGCACGCAAGTACCACTCACCATCCCAGCCATCCTTCTTGACGGCGTCTATCATGGCATCAACAGCTTGCAGCATTCTTTCAGCCTCGTCGTCCTTACCCATCTTATGGCAGAGGGCAATATACTCCCTACCCGTGACCACAAAGAGTCCGGCTATCATCAGTGACTCTGCCTTTGTACCCTCACTCTTGTTCTCGGTGGTCTGGAAGGATTCATTGGGGTCCCACGAGAAGCAGTTCAGATTCAGGCAGTCGTTCCAGTCAGCACGCCCAATGAGGGGCAGCTTATGAGGGCCAAGATTCTTGATGACATGGTCCATAGACACCTTCAGGTGTTCAAACAATGACACTTCAGTGCCTGGCTGGTTATCGAAGGGCACGGGTTCTTCCAAGATGGAAAAGTCGCCAGTCTCCTTGATGTAGGCCACAGTACCGAAGATGAGCCAGCAGGGGTCGTCGTTGAAGCCGCCTCCGATGTCATTATTGCCACGCTTGGTCAGTGGCTGATACTGGTGGTAGCAGCCACCATCGGGGAACTGGGTGGAGGCTATGTCGATGATGCGCTGGCGGGCACGGCTGGGAATCTGGTGCACAAAGCCCACAAGGTCCTGATTGCTGTCGCGGAAGCCCATGCCTCGGCCTATGCCGCTCTCGAAGAATGATGCCGAGCGTGAGAAGTTGAAGGTGACCATGCACTGATACTGGTTCCAGATGTTCACCATACGGTCCAGCTTATCATTGCCCGTCTTCACATTATATATATTAAGAAGAGCATCCCAATAGCTGCAGAGCTCAGCGAAGGCCTGGTCGACCTTCTCCGAGGTATCAAGACTGGCTATGAGGGCATGGGCCTTCTCCTTGTTGATGACCTGGGGCTTCTCAAACTTCTTTTCCTGCTCGTTCTCAATGTATCCCAGCAGGAATACGAAGTCTTTCTGCTCGCCGGGCTGCAGCGTCACCTCAATGCAGTGCGAGGCAATGGGGCTCCAGCCATGGGCACGGCTGTTGCGAGGCTTGCCTTCCATCACGGCATCGGGATTGGAAAACTCATTATAGAGTCCCACGAAGGTCTCGCGGTCGGTATCGTAACCCTGAATCTCGGTATTCACATGGTAGAAGGCATAGTGGTTGCGCCGCTCTCGGTACTCCGTCTTATGGTAGATGGTAGCACCCTGAGCCGAAGTTTCTATCTCCACTTCGCCCGTTGAGAAGTTACGCTGGAAATTCTCCATGTCAGTAGCAGCATTCCACAGGCACCACTCTTCAAATGAGAAGAGTTTGAGGTGCTTTACCTCCTGCGACTGATTCTTCAACGTCAGCTTCTGAACCTCGCACCATTTCTTCAGGGGAACGAAGAAAAGCACGCTGGCCTCCACGCCGTTCTTGCGGCCCGTGATACGGGTGTAGCTCATGCCATGCCGGCACTCGTAGAAGTCGAGGGGCGTCTTGCAGGGCTTCCAGCCGGGCGACCAGATAGCGACATCGTCTACAATGTAGAAGTAACGGCCACCATTGTCCATCGGTACATTATTATATCGATAGCGGGTGATGCGGCGGAACTTGGCATCCTTGTAGAAGCTATAGCCTCCAGCGGTGTTAGAAATCAGTGAAAAGAAATCTTCATTGCCCAGGTAGTTAATCCAGGGCCATGGAGTTTGGGGGTCGGTAATGACATACTCACGGTGTTGGTCATCAAAATGACCGTAGCGTTTCTGCTGATCCATATAATAGTCTGTTTTACAAATCTTTAGTTTACTTGATGATGGCAGCCCATCCGCCGCCGGGAGCCAACTTGACGGTCAGGCGTCCAGTCGCGCTGACGGTCATCTGGCTGTATTTATAGTCCATAGCCTCCTTGCCGTTCATAGCGTTCACTCCGTCGGCCATGATGCAGGCCTGATGGCTCCCGCCACCAAGGAAGGAGAGGTCGAAGACCAGCGTACGGGGCGTCCAGTTGGTCATGGCTCCAACATACCAGGTAGAGCCCTTGCGACGGGCTATGGCCACATACTCACCCAGCTCACCACAGAGGGCACGTGTCTCGTCGAAGGTGGTAGGAATACTACGAATAAATTCGGTGGTCTCCTGCTCGCGCATGTATTTTGTCGGCGAGTCAGCAAGCATCTGCAGAGGGGCATCGAAAACCACATACATGGCCACCTGATGGCAGCGTGTGCCCTGGCTCATGGGGTGGTTATTGTTGCCGAAGAAATTATCCCGTGTAGCATTGTCCATAGCGCCAGGCGTGTAGTCCAGCGGACCACAGAGCATGCGGAGATAGGGGATGCTGACATCGTATCGAGGCTGGTCGTGCTGAGGACCGTCGCCCACACGGGGCTCCCACTTCGAATTCTCCAGACCTTTCACGCCCTCAAAGTTCAGCACATTGGGATAGGCTCTGTTGACTCCCATGGGTTTCAGCCCGTGGTAATCTAGCAACAAATGATGTCGGGCACCGCATTCAGCCATGCGATAGGCAGAGCGGATGACTTGCTGGTCATCACGATCGAAGAAATCCACCTTGAAGCCTTTGATGCCCATGTCCTGATAGTGCTGCATATAGCGCTCCATGGCGGCCTGGCCATCCAGGGCATCGTTGCCAATCATGTTGCGCCACGAGCTCCACAAAATGATGCCCACACCACGGCTGTTGGCATACTGCACCAGCTCTTGCAGGTTAATGGCGGGGTTGAGGTCGTCAATGAGCGACTCGCGGCCGCTCCAGCCTTCGTCAATGATGATGTATTCCAGATGGTTCTTTTGGGCAAAATCGATGTAATACTTATATGTGGCAGTATTCATGCCCGACTCGAAATCCACGCCCCATACGTTGGTATTGTTCCACCAGTCCCAAGCTACCTTGCCGGGCTTGATCCAAGAGGTATCATTGATGCGCTGGGCTGGTGCCAGGCGCATGGCCATGTCGCAATCAAGCAGCTGGGCATCGTTCTGGGTCACCACCACAGCGCGCCAGGGAAGAGTTCGCGGCCCATTAATCTGGGCAATATAGGGGGCCCGCTTGGTGGCAATCATGTTGAGGCCACGTCCCAACACACCCTGTTCCAAAACATAAGGAGCAAACTCGGCCACGAGGCTGTTACCCTCGCCTTTCTTCAGCATCATGCCAGGGTAATCCTCCACGCCACAGTCCATTACCACGGCCTTCCTGCCTTCGGGTAGACTGACTGACAGGGGAGTGATGGCCAGCGAGTCAACGAACATCCGTTGCAGACGCTGCTCGTCATAGTAGGACTCAAAGCTGAAGCTATAGCGTTCCCCGCCACGCAGGTCATTGACATACGGGATGAATGCCTGATAGTTATCGGCAAAGCGGAACTCTACGGTTTCACTGTCCACACGAGATGCTTTCTTGCCCCCAAGACAAATGCGATAAGCAGCTCCGTCATCGTAGGCACGAAACTCAACCGTGTTACCACCAGCGAACTTCATCACCAGCAATCCATATTCATCGGTTACCTCCTTTTTACGGTAGACGGGTGTGACAAAAGCCGATTTCACCTGCTGTCTGCGGGCTACCGATCCTTGTCCGCTGATTATGGGCTTGCCATCAACCACAGCCTGAATGGCCGATGGCTCCAGCACAGCCACGGTTCCATTGTTCACTTCCCAGGTCAGGTTGCTGCCATCACTGGTAACTACAATCTCCAAGTTCTTGTTGGGCGAGGTTACTCTCTCCACCTTCGCCCCTTTGGCTGCCACACACACCATGCATAGCAGCACACAAATAGCAGTTAGTTGTTTCATCCTACACTTTTAACGTTTCCTATAGACCATTTATTGTTTCGTCGTTGCTTTTTCTTTTCTTCCCACGACGGCAGCCCGCATGTTACAAAAAGGAAAGCGCATGAGACAAAAACACAAATACATTATAAAGAAGCGCACTAATTTTGCAGCCCGAAGCGTAACATATATTAACTCTAATCAAAAGTTATCATGAAAAATTTTACTAAACTATTCTGCGTCATCGCCCTCTGTCTGTTGGGCCTGACAAGTGCTAACGCCAAGGTTGAGCAAGTGCATGCCACCTTCCAAAACCCCACCAACACCAATACTACCTGGGACGGTGAGACGCGCACATTCACCTGGAGTACTACATGGTACAACCAGCTGCGCAACATTGGTCTGCCCAGTGGCGACATCACGAAGTACAAGAAGCTGGTGGTGGATTGCAAGATGGTGACCGGCACCCAGTTCCGCATTCTGTTCTACAAAGGCGGTTCCAACCTGACACTCTATGCCAAGGACGGCGTGAACGAGTTCATCATCAAGGACGAACTGGAAGCCCTGGCACCCAACGACTACAATGAGTACCTGCTGCAGTGCGACGAAATCTGCATCTCGGGCGACAATGGCACTGCTCCCGGCGAAGCCATCATCAACGATGTCTATCTGGAGACCTACAATGACGAGGGTGAGAAAGTGTATGCCACCTTCGAAAACCCCTCCAACACCAACACCACATGGGATCCCGACACACACACATTCACCTGGAGCACCACATGGTACAACCAGCTGCGCAACATTGGTCTGCCCAATGGCGATATTTCCAAGTATAAGAAGCTGGTGGTGGATTGCCAGATGGTGACTGGCACCCAGTTCCGCATTCTGTTCTATAAGGGTGGCTCCAACCTGACACTCTATGCCAAGGACGGCGTGAACGAGTTCATCATCAAGGACGAACTGGAAGCCCTGGCACCCAACGACTACAATGAGTACCTGCTGCAGTGCGACGAAATCTGCATCTCGGGCGACAATGGCACTGCTCCCGGCGAGGCCATCATCAACGAGGTCTATCTGGAAACCTATCCTGAGAACGAGTCAGTTGATATCCCCGACATCGTGGTTGAAGAGCAGCCCGAGAAGCCTGCTGGTTATCTTGACTTCACTGAAGTATTCCCCGATGCAAATCCTCGTCTGGGCGTGAAGATGGGCAATGGTGAAGTGGTGGTTGGACAGAGAAGCAAGGACGTCATCGCTGCCGATCTTACTCCCTACTCAGCCTTTACCATCGTGGCTACCCCCGGTTTGAAGATGGTGCTCTACATGAACCACGAGGTTGACGCTCAGCAGAATGCCGGCGACTATGCCGAGTCTGATGCCGGCAAATATGTCTTCCTGGAAGTTCAGGCCGACGAGAACGGCATGTGCACCGTTGACCTGACGCAGTACAACGAAGCCAAACTGCACTGCCTGTGCTTGCCATGGGACAACTCTAATAAGGGCACCGTGTGGTATCTGCTGCTCAGCGACGAGAGCACTGTGGGCATCAATGAGGTAACTGCCGAGCGCAACAATGTGTTCTACGACTTGATGGGCCGCCAGGTGATTCAGCCCTCTAAAGGCCTGTACCTTGTCAACGGAAAGAAGGTTGTTAAGCGTTAATGAATCATATTTGAAAACATACGAAACAAAAGTTAAAGCCCTTTTGCGAAAAGGGCTTTAACTTTGCACCCAAAATTCGAGACAATTTAATTATTAACCAAAAAACCTACAAAACATGAGAAAAGCTTACATGATGCTTAGCGCACTGGTATTGACTTTACTGGGCGCATCAAGCGTAAGTGCAGCTGACATCCGTGCCGACTTGGACCCTGAGATGTTCAAGGCATGGGATAGTCCAGCAGCAGGCGCACAAGTAGTAGCTGAGCCCGAGCCCTGTCCCAATAGTGACGGGTCATCGAGCCCCTTCGGCTGCGAGTACAACATGTATGAAACGATTGGTGCCGGCAGCGTGGTCTACGGTAACACCAACGTTTACTACCTTTGGTATGCTGACATCACTGGCACCAAGACCATGAACATTGAGGGTGATGCCGGCATGCAGCTGCGTATTTTGATGAACCGCCCCGCTGCTGAAGAAGGCGGTGACCCCCACGGTGGCCAGTCAGTCGAGATGAATGTCACGCTTAATGATGAAGGCAAGGCCGAGGTCGACCTCTCCAGCATGGAGTACATCCACCTGAACGTCATTAAGCTGGGCTGGGGCAGCCCCGCCGGCATCATCCGCAAACTGGAGCTGGTTGGCAGCGTGAAGCCCGTCACTGGATGGGTTGACATGGTGAACAACGGCGACATGGAAGGCGACGACGTTAGCAACTTCGTGGTTGCTCTTGACGCTGTGAAGGATCCCGGCACCTATCCTGCTACCATTTCTGACGGCGTTGGCGTTGACGGTAGCCGCGGTATTGTGGTAGAGTCAATGGACAGCCCTGCCGAGACTTGGCAGACGCAGTTCTTTATTAAGATGAACGAATACCTGCCCGAAGGCACACAGTGGCGTCTTACCATGGACATCAAGGCCGACCACGATGCCGACTGCGGCAGCGGTTGCCACGCAGAGCCTCGTGACTACAAGTCGGGCAGCATCTTCGATCCCAACCCCCACTTCACCACTGAGTGGCAGACCTACGAAGCTTCTGGCACACTGGCACAGATTGGCGACAACGGTCTGGGCAGCATTGCATTCGACCTGAACGTCGACGGTTCAGCCAACAAGTACTATTTCGACAACGTTCATTTTGAGGTGTTCCGCGAGAGTTCACCCATCTCTCTCATCAAGACTCAGTATGGTGCTGACGTCGTGCGCATTGACTTCGGCAAGCCCACCAACATGACCGACCTGGTCAAAGCTGCTGGGGGCGAGCGCGTGGTCTATCCTAATGACTGCGTGACCATTACGGTGAACGGACAGCCCACCACCATGCTTTCCATCGAAGGACGCCCCGACGGTTATCTCTGGGCTTTCATCGACGAAGGTTATCCTGAGGGCGACGGCGAAGACCTGGTGGCCGTGAGCTTCACGAACCCCGAAGACGCTGCACAGCGCGTCATCTTCACCTCTGGTAAGTACGAGGGCGAAGCAGTGCCCAACTTCACCAACCTGCTGGCCGAGTACAATTTCGACCTGAGCGAGAACTACTCTTACCTCTATGCTACTCCTATGATCGTGAAGGCTGATCCTGAGAACGGCTCGTTCAACCTGCCCGTCAACATGAAGGAATTCAAGTTCACGTTCGACCACGAGGTTGACTGCAAAGCCCTGGTTGCTACTCTCGACAAGGAGAAGCTCAACGTGACTCCCGCTGACGGTTATGCCATCGACATTACCCTGACCAGAACCTCTGACGCAGACCTGGCCGCTGGCGTACACACCCTGAAGCTGGCCAACGTGAAGGGCGACAAGGACATCGGCGACACTGGCGAATACAGCCTTGACCTGAGTTTCGGCCCCCTGAATGTTGATCCCAATGACCAGCCGAAGGAAATGATTCCTCTGGAATACTTTGCCAACTGCCCTGCCAACTCCATCCCCGAGGGCTACATTGTCCTGTTCGGTCAGGAGACACGTGAAGGCGGCAGCTCACAGGGTTCTGGCTCTCGCATGTTCGACTTCGCCGAGGGTGGCGACTTCACCAAGGGCTTCTACTTCCGTGAAGGCCACATTGAATATGGTAGCGTAGAGGAGCACGAGCTGATTCTGGAAGCTGGCAAGAAGTACAACATCCACTTCAACTCAGCCATGTGGAAGGGTGCTGGCCAGCTGACCTTCGAGATTCTGAACGAGAACGACGAAGCTGTTGTTTCAGAAGCAGTTACCAACGAGCCTAACGTGAACGGTAGCACTGCTGCTGTCAATGGTTCTACCAGCACCAACCTCACCTTCATCCCCAGTGCCAGCGGCAACTACCGCGTAAGATGGATCTCCAACGGCTTCGTGGAAATTCTTCTGGCTAACCCAAGCATGAAGTACGTGCCCAACACGCTCGGTGCTGAAGAGACGGCTCTGGTGAACGCTGCTCTGGAGAATGCCAAGAGCGTGCGCAACGGCAATACCGACGAGCGCTACAATGGCGCAGCCTTCGATGCTCTGAATGCTGTCATCAATAAGTACGACGGCGTCACCTTCACCGCTCCTTCTGTCTGCCGCGCTGCTGCTGAAGAGCTGGACGCTGCTGCTCAGTTCATGAAGGATCACCGCACACTTTGCGATACCTATGACCCGCTGCCCGAGCAGGCACAGCAGATCATTGCCAACAATAGTAACAAGAAGTTCTCGCTCCACAATCTCTATTTCAAGCTGATGCAGGTATTTGACAAGTATGGCACTGTTGAGACCGAGGAAGTCATGGATCCTGAAACGGGTGAAACCATCGTGAACACGATTGTTAACATCAAGGTTCTCAAGGACGACGCTGAGCTGAAGACTGCCATCGACGAACTTCAGGGCACTATCAACCTGGCCAAGGCTATGTTCACCGAGGGTGCTCCGAAGCTGGGCAACTGGGAACCCACTTGCACTGGTATTGCCGTGCTGGTCGACCAGATTCGCCAGGGTGCCGAAGTACTGAAGGCTCTGGGTGTTGCTGACGACGATAACGTCATCGTTGCTGCCGACAAGGCTCTGTCTGATGACAAGAACCTGATTGAAGTCATTAAGAACCGCGTCAAGCTGGAGCTCTACGGCAAGCTGAAGAATGCTGACAACGACCTGTTCAAGGGTGAGACTAATCCCGACACGGGCGACATCATCGCTCCGACCTACAACATGACTGTCTTCGTGGAGAACCCCAGCATCTACAAGACCAAGGCTTCCAACACCTACTCCGAGGAGAATGTTCCTAGCTGGACCGTCATCGATTCACGCGGCCTCACCAATGGTTGGGCTGATGTAGGCACCGACGAGATTCCTTCTGACGCTATGTTCTCTAACTGGGGTGGCAACTTCACCGTCTACCAGACCGTGACCGACATGCCCGCTGGTATCTACACGCTGATGGCCGGCTTCGGCGAGCGCATGAGCGAGGGCGAAGCAGCCAACGCACTGGATGGCACCTTCTTCTTCGGTATGAACTCTGAGAATCTGGAAGACTCCATCGGTCACAGCACTCCCGCCGTGCGCATTGGCCAGGCATTCCCCTATGCCAACGGTTCACTGGGCAGTCTGGAAATTCACGACGTAGTCATTGCTGATGGCGTGCTCACACTGGGTGTGCAGGCTGGTGCTAACTCACACGTATTCTTCAACGACGTGAAAGTGTTCATGACCGCTGCTGCCAATACTGTTGACTACAGCGCACTCTATGAGCAGATCCTCGCTGGTATTGACGAGAGCGTAGCCAACACGGCTAAGGTCCGCGCCATTGAGCTCTTCGACCTCAACGGACGTCGTATCAACTCTACGAAGCAGGGTGTCTACATCGTTCGCAAGTACATGAGCGATGGTACCATCCGCACCGAGAAGGTGATGAAGAAGTAATACTTTCGGTCAATCACTATTAACAAAGCGTTGGGCTTCATTCGAGGCTCAACGCTTTTTACTTTTTGCCCATACGCGCGCATACACACGCGCTATTATATAAGGACAAAAGAAAGTGCTACAAGTGCTACTGGTGATTGTAACGCATTGAATCACAGCACCTTGTGGGTGCATTTTTAGTTTTGAAAAATGCTACTGGAAAAGCTACTGGCAAGGGTGAGCTGCTACTTGCACATTTGTGTGCTTTTGTGCAGAAATGAGACATATAGAAAAGTCGCGGTCAGACTTTTCTATATGTCTCATCGTGTAATTATCAAGCGGCGACGATTTTTCAAAAAATGGCGTCGACTTTTTGAAAAATCTCGTTGACTTTTTGGAAAATCTCGCCGCCATTTTGTTACTAGGACAGGTCGGGGGCTCACTGGTAGCACCTATAGCATTTCCGGTAGCACTTCAAATAGGCCAATCTGCACCCGTAAACACCATGAAACCAGCCACTTAATACCGCCTGTAGCACTTGTAGCACATTCTCTCGCGCGATATATCACGCGCGCGCACATTAAAATGCGTAAGAAAAGGAGAAAGAGAGTGTGTCCATAATGCGAAACACATTCATAGTGCTAATTATTGTTATTTTGTTTGGTTGCATAGTGGAAATATAGTATTTTTGCACCAACAATAACCAGCTTTTCACATGATACGACGCCTTTTGCTCTCGGTAGTGCTCTTATGCACCCTCCCCGGCTCGCTCCTGGCTCAGCAGGCCGAAGGGTTCAGCATCGACACCATCAGCGATGCCGTATTCCAGCGCATGCAGGGCCGCTCCTTCCCCGCTGACTGCACGGTGAAGCGCCAGGAGTTGCGCCATCTGCACGTGCTCCATCGCAATGCGCAGGACAGCATCTGCCAAGGAGAGCTGGTGTGCCACCAGCGCATTGCTCACGACCTGATTGACATCTTCCAGCAGCTCTTTCAGGCCCACTACCCCATTGAGCGCATTCGGCTGATTGACGACTACGACGCTAACGACGAGTGTTCCATGACCGACAACAACTCGTCGTGTTTCTGCTTCCGGGCTGTGGCAGGCTCGCGCAAGCTGTCGAAGCACGCTCAAGGCATGGCCATCGATATCAATACACTCTACAACCCCTGCGTGCGCTGGCGCAATGGCCGCCAAACAGTGGAGCCCGCCGCGGGCGAGCCCTATGCCGACCGCACAAAGTCATTCCCCTACAAGATAGTGGCGGGCGACCTGCTTCACACGCTGTTCCTGCAGCATGGATTCATCTGGGGCGGCAGCTGGCAATCGCTGAAGGATTATCAGCATTTCGAGAAGCCCTAGGCTGCTGTGAACGAATGATTTAAAGCAGGAAAAGAGGGGCATGGAAAAAATATTTGAGCTTAGCGCTCGTTAGTTCAAGTCTTTTTTGTATCTTTGCAGCTCATTTCCCAATATATATATTGTTATAACAGAAGAGAAACAACTATCATGGCCGAAACGAAGAAGATTAAGACCGCATTGATTTCCGTTTTCCATAAGGACGGACTGGATGAGCTGTTGAAGAAGCTCAATGAAGAAGGCGTCAGCTTCCTGTCGACAGGCGGCACGCAGAAGTTTATTGAAGAGCAGGGCTACAAATGCCAGAAGGTGGAGGACGTGACGACCTATCCCTCCATTCTGGGTGGCCGTGTGAAGACACTGCATCCGAAAGTGTTCGGAGGCATACTGGGTCGCCGCGACAATGAGGGCGACCAGGAGCAGATGAAGAAATATGAGATTCCCGAGATAGACCTGGTCATTGTTGACCTGTACCCCTTTGAGCAGACCGTAGCCAGCGGCGCCTCTGAGGCCGACATCATCGAAAAGATCGACATTGGCGGCATTTCGCTCATTCGCGCCGGAGCCAAGAACTTCAAGGACGTGGTCATCATCCCCTCAAAGGCCGAGTATGCTGAACTGCTTGACATAGTGAAAGCACAGGGCGCCCAGACCACACTGGAGCAGCGCCGTCACTTTGCTGAGCGGGCCTTCGGTGTCAGCTCGCACTACGACACAGCTATCCATGAGTGGTTTCTCAAAGGCTAATGCATGGTATTGAGCATTAAGCATTAAGAAAAAAGCATTTATTACAATGGGATTTTTCAGTTTCCGACAAGAGCTGGCCATGGATCTTGGCACAGCCAATACAATTATCATCAGTGACGACAAGATTGTCGTCGACGAGCCTTCAGTGGTGGCTCTTGACCGCCGCACCGACAAGATGATTGCCGTGGGTGAGCGCGCCAAGATGATGTACGAAAAGACGCACGACAACATTCGCACCATCCGCCCGCTACGCGA
>CAMNJH010000056.1 GCA_946541275.1 uncultured Prevotellaceae bacterium | reverse complement strand
TCGGTAGGCTATGGTCTCTATCTGGTAGATGAAACGATTACAGAAGGCGGACAAACGATAAAGCCATACGGTATCTTGCGCCCAGACAACCAATACGATGGCTCTTATCCGAATCCAAGCACAGAGTCTGCTTCGACTTACTATAATAAAGGTCGTGGCTACATCACCATTAACATCAGTGGCGGTACCATTGGTAACGACCATGAATACATCTACAATCCAACAGATGCTCAGAAGGCTGCGATACCCAACACCACCTTCGACTATCAGAACCATCTGCAATACACCAAGGGTGGTAATGTGTTCACAGGCGGCATGGGACGACTCTACGCTCTGGATGGTACGACATTGCTGACCTTGTGGCCAAAGTTGGGTAAGTGTAAACAGACGACATTGAACATGACTGGTGGTACAGTGAAGAGCAGCGTCTATGGCGGTGGCGAGATAGGTGCTGTGGCTGAGAATGCGACGGTGAATATCAATGGTGGTACGGTAGGTACGAAGGTCGTTGATAAGAATGATGCTACTAAGTATTACTACTTCGGCAGTGTGTTCGGAGGTGGTAAGGGTAGCACGGATAATATCACTTATCCTTCTACCACTGCAGATGCCGACAAGATTCCTATCAGCGAGGCAGGAACAACAGGTGGCAATGTACAGGTGAACCTGAATAAAGATGTTGCAGATGACGAAAAAGGTGCTATCGTTAATCAGATATTCGGCTGCAATGATATGAACGGTTCGCCAAAGGACACAGTTACCGTACATGTCTACAAAACGCAGAATGCCAGTGCTGGACGCATTACCAATGCAGCAGCTAGCGGCACAAATCCTGCTGTGGAGGATGCCAAGGTAGCGAATCGTTACGACGTGATGGCAGTCTATGGAGGTGGTAACCTGGCGGCATACGTGCCAACGGATTTGACAAATGGAAAGACCAATGTCATCATCGACGGTTGCGACCGCACCAGCATACAGACCGTGTATGGCGGTGGTAACGCTGCCTCCACGCCTGCCACGCAGGTCACCGTCAATGGCACCTACGAGATCGGCGAACTCTTTGGTGGTGGTAACGGCTTTGACAAGTTGCCTAATGGCGATCCAAACCCTGGTGCTAACGTGGGCTATAAGGACTATCATTTGGTAGAAGACCAATTCACCACCAAGGAAGAAAGAGTCAGCGGTGACGGTTTTGCTGAGTATCGCTACGGCACTGGTCAAGCAACCGTAGACATCAAGGGTGGAACCATCCACCGTGTCTTTGGTGGTTCTAATACCAAGGGTAACGTTCGCAAGACTGCTTTGACGATGCTGGAGGAAGTGACAGACGGAGGTGTCCCTGTCTGTGATTTCCACGTTGACGAGGCATACGGTGGTGGTAAGAGTGCACCGATGGATGCTGAGGCCAAGCTACTGATGGCATGTATCCCAGGTCTGAATGCTGCTTATGGCGGCGCTGAGGCTGCTGCTATCCAGGGTAATGTGACGCTAACTATCACCAACGGAACGTTCGACCGCGTCTTCGGCGGTAATAATCTCAGCGGTACCATCAGTGGCTCTATCACCGTGAATATTGAGGAGGTGGGCTGCCGTCCTATCATCATCGGTGAGCTCTATGGCGGTGGTAACTTGGCACCATACTCCATCTATGGCTATAATGCTGACGGCACACCAAAGACTTCTGGCAATAATCCTTCTGATGATCCAGAAGTCAACGTCAAGTCGTTCACCAGCATCGGTTCCATCTATGGTGGTGGCTATGGTACAGGTGCCTTGATGGTAGGCAGTCCTACGGTTAATATCAATGAGGTGGCAGACCCGGAAAGTGAAGCACAGAATAAGTCGTACACTGAGAATACTCAGACGAAATACTTTTCTGACTATGCTGGCGAAACCAAGACTATCGATGGTCATGATGTCATCCTGCCTTCACATGAGAAGGGTAAGATAGGGTCCATCAACAATGTCTTCGGTGGTGGCAACGCTGCCAAGGTCATGGGTAATACAACGGTCAATATCGGTACAACGATAGGTGACGAGATCTATCTAGAGATACCTGTCAAGGCTGGTGACACACTGCCTGCTGATTGCTACACGAAGAGCGGAAGCACCTACACCAAAGCTACTGGCCCAGCCGCTGAGAACACTACCTACTACAAGAAATACACGGTACTCGGTGTCGACATCCGTGGCAATATCTATGGTGGCGGTAATGCCGCTGAGGTGACGGGTGACACCAACGTTGTCATCGGTAAGAAGCAAGAGTGAACGGTGAACCATAAGGACACGATATGGCTGTAGCCAAAGAAACTCAGCATAGCATGCAGCGCCGTTCGGCAGCACACGACTATTCGCTGCCCGGCTTCTACCACATCACCCTACATGTGGCGGAAGGAATGGGGCAGCCGCTAGGCACCGTTGTAGGCAGTGATGCGGATAAGGCGACGGTGGCGCTGACAGAGGTGGGGAAAGCAGTGGAACACGAACTGCTGACGGCCATCACCACACACTATCCAATGATTACCGTAGATACGTATATCGTCATGCCTGAGCACCTGCACTTCATACTTGTTGTGCGGGCAGCTATTGTTAGCAGCAGTGGAAGGAAGACGCATCTGGGACAGGTCATTGCTGGCTTCAAGAAGGGGTGCAACCATGCGTTCTGGGCCGCCTGTGGGGAGGGGGGAACCTGTGCGGTAAAACCGCACAGCACAGTGGCGGAAGAGGGAGCGAAGGGAACAACCAAAACGGAGGGAGCGAAGGGAGCAACCAAAACGGAGGGAGTGAAGGGAACGACCAGAACGGAGGGAGCGAAGGGAACAACCAAAACGGAGGGAGCGACGGAGACGGAAGGAGCGAAGGGAACGGAAGGAGCGAAGGGAACGGTGGGAGCGAGCACTGTAACGGGCGGTTATGCCGCACGGAAGGAGCGCTACAGCAGCGGGCGCGCAACGCTTTTTGCGCCTGGCTATTGCGACGTGATGCCCATTGAAGCAGGACAGCTCACCACGATGCGCAACTATATCAAAGACAATGCTCGCAGCCGATGGTTGCGCACCCACCACCGCGAACGGCTGCAGCCACGACGCGACGGCATCGACACGGCTGTCACCCCTGCCGCCCTGCGCGGCTACCTGAAACGCGAGTGCCCCGCTCACCTGGTTACACCAGAGGTGCTGGCACAGATTGAGGGACGATTGATGATTGCTGATGCTGGGGCAGGTGAAAGAATCACCTGCCACAGCTATGGGGAACGGGCGTTGCTGAAACGACGGCTGCTGCCGGTGGTATGCCACCGCAAGGACAAGGACCGCTATGAGGAACAGAAGGCACGCTGCCTGGAAGCGGCTGCACAGGGGGCCGTGCTTGTATCACCACGCATTGCAAAGGGCGAGCAGGCCATCATCGACGAGGCCGTGGCTCGTGGCTATGCCATCATTGCCATAGCCGACAACGGCTTCCCAGAAGTCTATCACCCCTCGCAGGAGCGCATCGACCGTTGCGCAGAGGGACGGCTACTCATCATCACCCCATGGCAGTACAAGTACCGCGGGAAGAATGAGGCCATCTCCGTGCCTGCCTGCAAAACCATGAACTGCATAGCCCAGGCCATCTGCCGCCTCAGGGACGACTGGTGGAAGACCATGAGCATTGAAGAGATGCAACGACCATGAAACACATGAACAGATACATATTGACCCTGATGGTGGGCACGCTGCTATCGGCGGCGGGCAGGGCGCAGGAAGCAACGGATTTCCCCTACCCTACGCTACCCGACTCGCTGACGTCACCACACGACAGGCTGGCCTGGATGCTGGAGAACTTCTGGAGCAACTACAGCTTCAATGACACCACGCAGACGAACAGACAGACTGGCGAGCAGGGCTTCGTGGACTTCATCAACCTGATGCAGCATGCCGACTCAGCTGTCTGCGCACGCTCGGCCAGAAGCTTTGCCCAGCACATCACGGGAAAGCCGTCACCGTTCTTCGAGGAGCTGACGGAGCATTATCTGGGCAGTCCACGCTCTCCCATGCGCAACGATGTGGTGTATGCCCACCTGCTGCGCGCACTGCCGCCAACCACCAGCCGTACTTTCCTGCTGCAAGAGGTGAGCCGCAATCAGGTGGGCATGGTGGCGGCAGATATTCCCCTCGAACCACAGGAGACGGGGGCCAAGAGGCTGCATGAGGTGCAGAGCGAGCTGACGCTGCTGGTGTTCCACGACCCCGCCTGTGAGCACTGCCAGGAGGTGCTGCCAAGGATCAAGCAGAGCCCAATGCTGAAAGCCAACAGCCAGCGCCTGAGCGTGGTCTTTGTAAACACGGAGAGGAACACCGACGCGCAAAAGGCGTACTACCTGCCCGAGCTGCCCGCCCTCTACCTGCTGGACCGGCAGAAGCGGGTGCTGGTGAAGAACGGTTCACTGGAAGAAATAGAAAACTATCTCAACTCTTCACTTGAGCGCTAGTGCTCTTATTATCAGCCTATTACGGTGAAGGGTCATCATCGGCTGCATATCCCTGCCTTTCTTACATAAAGTTTGTCACCGCACGAAAAATTGCGGCGGCCCCCCGTGAGAAAAAGGCGGCCTCCCATGAAAAAAAGGCGGCCCCCCATGAGAAAAAGTCGGCGCCAGATGAGGATGAAAAAACGGGAGAAAGGCCAAACTTAGCGAAAGGGGAATTAGACAAGCAACGCCAAACCAGCTATAACATGCTGCACTTTTGCGCCAACAGCTGAATCATTGACAAAAGAAGAACCCTTCACCATAAGTTGCACGCTGTCAGCGCATTAACCTTATGGTGAAGGGTTAGGGTTGTTATAAGAAAGAATCTTATTAGTTGTATTTCAGAATCTGACCAGGACGGAGGGTGCTGTTCTGCCTGATGCCGTTCAGGCGGCAGATGGCAGCCACCGAGGTGCCGTGCTTGCGGGCGATGGCATAGAGTGTCTCACCGCGCTGCACCTTGTGGTAGTTAGCCGACTGCTGACGGGTGTTGCGCGCCGGCTTTGCCTGCTGCTGAGCAGCGGACCGGGGCTGCTGTTGAGCCAGCTGAGCGTAGTCCGTGTTGTCCTGTCCGCCCTGACCGCCCACGCCACGCAGGCGAGTAGCCACCAGCGACTCCTTGTTGTAGGTAGCCTTGCGGAACATATAGTAGTCACCCACGACATCCTGATTGTAGAAGTCGAACATCAAAGCCGGGTTGAGGGCGGTGCCGCAAAGGCGCGTCTCAAAATGCAGGTGCGAACCCGTGCTCCGACCCGTGCTGCCACCCAGACCAATGGGCTCGCCGGCGCGCACTTCCTGGTTCTCGGTGACCAGCTGCTTTGACATGTGTCCGTAGATGGTTTCCAATCCGTTGGGATGGCGAATCACGACGTACTTACCATAGCCCTTGGCCTCAAAGCGCACAATGCGCACCTTGCCGCTGAAGGCAGCCACGATGGTGTCGCCCGTGTTCAGCTTGATATCGAGTCCTTTGTGCTGGCGCCCCCAGCGTGCGCCGAAGTTAGAGGTGATGAGCCGGCTGGGTGTAGGCATGGCAAAACCACGCAGGTCTATGAGGAAGCTATCAGGCAGTGCGGTCTGATGGCTGACGTAAGCATTGTTCCAATCGTCGTAGAGCTGAGCGGCAGGCGACTGCTGAGCCACCTCGCTTTCGAGCATCTGCTGTAGTTGAATAGAATCCACAGCGCGCATCTTGCGGTCGATAGGGGCCTGATTGGCCAGAAGGTCTTGTGCTGCTGCGGGCATCACTGCTGTCAGCGACAGGGCAATCAGTAAGGTTTTCTTAAGATTTTTCAGCATGTTGTTATTCTGTTGTTATGTTATTATTCTGTTCCAGGAAGTCTTCAAAAAAGAAAACTCGTTTGCAAAGGTACAAAAAAATATGCGACTGCCGAAACAATCGCATAAAAATTTGGGTACTTTTAACACTCAATGCTGAATATGTTAACTACGATTACTTGAGCGTGATGCGCCCGTCGTCACTAATCTGCGCCTGACTATGGGGCACATCGGCATCTGACAGCTGCTTCATCTGCTTGATGACGGCGCCACTCTTATCCGTACGTGGGCCTATGCCACGGGTCTGGATGAAGGGATGAATCTGCCCACTGAGGAAGCGCCCCGTCTGCTTGTCAATCTTGACTTCCAGCAGCGGAGCATAGCCTGAGATGCCCGTCAGGCTGACGTTATAGGGTGTACAGAAATTGCCCAGGCTGTAGGCGATGAAGCGCCCTTTGTAGACCTCAGCGCAGCGTAGCACGTGGGGTCCGTGTCCATAGACCACATCGGCACCGTGGTCAATGCAGAAGTGGGCCAGCTGTCGCAGCGAGCCGCGGTTCTCGCCCAGGAAGGTCTCTGAGCCCTGGGGCAGATGGCTCTTGTCGCGCCCTTCGGCACCACCGTGGAACGACACGATGACCAGGTCGCAGCGCCCAACTAGATCGTCGACGATGCGGCCCACGACACTGAGGTCGGTGTGCTTCAGGGTATAGCTGTTGTGGCCGAAAGCGCAAAGGCCTATTCTCTTCCCACCCCGCTCAATGACGGCACTCTCCACCCGGCCGGCAATGCCTGCGAAGAGGATGCCCTGCTCGCGCAGACAGCGCTCGGTGCTCTCGA
The DNA here is from genome assembly GCA_946541275.1 of uncultured Prevotellaceae bacterium. Lineage (GTDB taxonomy): Bacteria > Bacteroidota > Bacteroidia > Bacteroidales > Bacteroidaceae > Prevotella. The sequence goes on along the minus strand of CAMNJH010000056.1, from coordinate 10,561 downwards.
TGCCCTCCTGGCCGAAGTCGTTGGCATGATTGTTGGCCATGCTCATGAAGTCGAAGCCCACCTCCTTCAGGCGGGGTGCGAAGCTGGTAGGAGTGCGGAAGGAATAACTGTTGGGCCCGCTGCCCTTGGTGCTGCGGCCCCCATCGCAGAGCGTGCCCTCCAGGTTGCCCACCGTCAGGTCAGCCCGCTTCAACACGGGGGCGGCGTCCTTGAACAGCTGCTTGCCCTCGTTTTCGGGCAACATGGTACTGGGGAAGGTGGTGCCCATCATCACATCGCCCACCATGGCGATGGTCAGGGTGTCAGATTGTGCTGATGCGGTGCTGAATGATAAATGGCAAATGATAAACAATAAAGCTATCCGCCAGTTGTTGCTTCTCCTCTTCATTTCATTTCTCATTTATCAAAGCCGTACTACTTCACCCTGCGCACACCGACGTAGCGCCTGGAGTAGTAGCCATCGGTGGACTTGCTGATTTTCACGCCCTCCTTGGTGCTGGCATGAATGAAGGTGAAGACATTGGTGAGGGGGTCGAAGTCGAGCACGATACCCACGTGGCCCACATTGCGGCCGGAGCGTGGCGAGGTGAAGAACACCAGGTCGCCAGCCTGCATCTCATTGCGCTTGATGGGGATGTTGCGGGCATACTGTTCGCGCGAGGAAGCACCGATGAACACGTTGTTCTGCCGCTTGAAGACGTAGCTGGTGAAGCCCGAGCAGTCGAAGGTGGAAGGGCCCTTGGAGCCGTAGACATAGCGTGCGCCGACGTGTGAGAGGGCCTCATCAATGAGGTTCTCGGTCATCACCTCGTCATAGCCCAGCGTGCTGCCACCGTTGGTGTAGAGGAAGTCATAATTGTCAATCTCGTTCTCGTAATCCTCACCAAGGGCAAACAGTTCGTCAACCATTTCTGCATTCGACTGAACAACCTGGCCGTTGGCAGCGCCAACAACGAAACATAAGGCGGTAAGGATACCGAAAAAAAGCTTTCTCATATAACTTATTTATTAGGTACTGTTAAGGCGGCTCAGGCCGCTCGCAATCAAAAACGATTGCAAAGGTAATAAAAAATATTGGGCGACGTGTCCTCTGTTAATGTCTTTTGGGTACTTTTAACAGTTTGTATTAGACAGACGACAAGAGACTCCACCCCTCCTGTTCTTCAACGAGCGAAGCGGATGAACCGAGCGAAAGGAGAGAAAGAGACCCCACTGGGGTCTCTTCATTTCCCATCGCCAAAGAACAGGGGCAGGGGTGGGGTCTCTTCATTTCTCATCGCCGAAGAACAGGGCCAGGGGAGGGGCTCTTCATTTCCCATCGCCGAAGAACAGGGCCAGGGTAGGGTCTCCTTATTTCTCATCGGTGAAGAGCAGCTGGCCATCAATTCCGATGCCTGCTGCGCTGACGCGTATGCGGGTGGGCTTGCCGTTGTTGTACAGCTTCAGGGTGACCAGCCCGTTGTCATCGGGTGTCACCTCGGGTTTCCAGAAGAGCGTCCGGCGATAGTCGAACCAGCCCTGGGGCAGCGGACGGCTATAGTCGGGCATGTAGTAGTGGTCTGGCTCGGTGATGCCGGGCAACAGGATGCGACGGTCACGATAGACGTAGCGCTTGGTCTCGTTAGGCATCAGCTTGAACTCCAGCGTGACGTCGGGTGTATAGCTCTCCATCACCACGTGCTTGTCCTCATTGCGCAGCTCGAAGTCGGTGTACAGCTTGATTTCGTCCTGACGGGCCAGCGTGGTGTTGCGCGCGATGACCCTATCGCTGACGAACGCAGGATTCAAGTCGGTATAAGAGGGATAATTCTGGTAGAAGATGTAGGGTGTGCCTATTCCGTCGTTGAAGCGGGCACGCACGTTGAAGAAGCGCCTTTCATTGTAGGTGCCCAACAGCAGCGTGCTGACCTCCAGAGGAAAGTTACTCATGTCGAACTTCCCGCTGCTCAGGCCATAGTCAGTGACCAGGTTGTAGAGCTCCTGTGCATCGTAGACGCAGGCGGGCTTGGTGTAGTCAATGCTGCGGCGACCACGGCGGCGGCGCTTCTTCACGGTGACCTCTTGCAGCGTCTGGTCCATGGACGAGAGGGCTTCCTCGCCAGGCAGGAGGCCCAGGTCGTCCAGCTCGTCGATGTCGTCCTCAGGCAGATGGCTCTGGTAGTAGGAGTATTTCTTGGCAAAGATGGGGAAGAACAAATTGCGCTTGACGTAGAAGTCGGGGTCGGCCTCCTCATTGAATCTGTCCTTCAGGTCGATGCGCTGCTTGTGGCGCTCGGTGATGTCGGCCTCATAGGCTCGCAGGAAGAGGATGGAATAGCCACTGTACGTGGGCAGGTTGAAGCTGAAGTGCCCCCCATCGTGGGTCTCGGACCTGAAAGTCAGCACCTGGGTGCCCTCCTGCTTCTGCATGTGCTCGTCCACCTTCACCAGTTCGCACTCCACGATGACCTCATTCTCCAGCGGGCCATTTTCACGGACGTATCTTCCCTGGCCCGCCTCGTTGCTCTCAGGGGAGGTGATGACAATGGCATTGTCATTGAACTGCATCTGCAGCGTACTGCTGATTTTCTCCTGAGACGTATTCGCCTGTGGGTCGTCCTCACCCAGCGTGGTCAGTCCTTCGGCCACCCGGTCTGTATCGATTCGCCTCCTCAGCTCGTCATAGATGAGCTTGTCGTTTTCATTCAAATGGGCGGCCTTGCTCTCACTATAGCCGAAGATGCCCAGCTTCCAGTACTTGATTTCCTCGTCAGAATGTTCCTCCACCCCGAAGAAAGGATAGACGCATCCCTCCACCGTGAAGCTCTTTTCGGGGGTATAGCGCAGTGGCTGCTCACCCACCAGGTCGGCATAGTCATAGCGCCGCCAGCCCTGCACCATGAGCAGCAGGTCGAGATGTCGGCGGCGTTCGGCGTCGTCAGCCTGGAAATAATAGTCAGGATGGGGCACGAAGCCCTTCAGTTCGCTGCTCAGCAGCAGCTCGGTCATCAGGTTGCCCGTGTCGTAGGAGGGGTCGTCGGAGGCATCGTCACGCACGCTGACAGAGATATGGTCGGCCCCGGGCGATGTCTGCAGTCGCACGGTGATGGGCTGATAGGGGCCATACTCCGTGCTGTCGGTGGAAACGCTGATGAGGCCCTGCTCGTAGTCGTGATGATTGACGAAGAAGAGGCGGTCGGCCATGGGGCGCCCGTCGGGGTCGATGACAATGAGATTGCTGACGCCTGTGGGCAGCTCGTTGTCGTCAACGCTGATGGTGGCGCGGCCCTGGGCGTCGGGCGTGAAGCGGCGGAACACTTTCAGCACCCCCCGGGACAGCGCGGCAGCGGCATACTGAGCCGACAGGGGCACGCCCCGGAGCTGCACTTGGGCCGTGTGCTCACCGTCGGCAGCCGCCATGCTCAGTGCGCAGCCGCTCTTCTCCACATCGGGCAGAGTGAAGGTGTAGTCCTTGTCCTGATAGTGAAAGACGGCCTTGAGCTTACCGCTCTCAGGAACATCAATGGAGAAGGAACCGCGCCCCTGATGCTCGGTGCGGATGCTGACGCCGTTCACCGTGCCCTGCACCTCGACCTGCTGGCCCTCTTCATCGACGGCCTCGAAGGCCACGGTGGCACGCGTGCCAGCTATGAGATGGCCGCCTTCGGGGTAGAACGTCACGCTCAGCCGGGACTTCAACTCCTTGTCCAGCCGGGTCTTGGGGCGGCTCAGCATCACTTTCTGGTCGTAGGCACCCTTTTCCTCGGGCCGCTCGTAGACGGCCACAACACGGCTGTGGACCGTACCAAACTGCCGGTAGAAATCGTCGGCCATCTGGGGGATATAGAACAGTTCACGGGATATCCGGTTGGCAGGATGCTGGCTGACACAGAAGTTGAGCATCCAGCGGGTATAGGCCCGCACCTCATAATAGCCGGAATAGAGCGAGTCTGTCAGGGTGAAGCAACCCTCGCCGTGGCCCTCGAGCCCTACCATGACGGTCTGGCGCTCCACCAGCAGCCCGTCGGGCGACAGCAGCTCCACATAGAGCAGGCGGCTCATGTCGGTGAAGCGGTTGTTGTCGGCCCGCACCACATAGGCCTTGTACCAGATGTTGTCGCCCTTGTAGTAGCAGTTGTTGTCCAGGTGCAGATACACTTTCTCCTGCACGGGAGCTGTCTTCAGCTGGCGCTCAATGGCGGAGAGCCTGTCCTGTGCGGCCACCGACACGGCCATCAGCAGGAACATCATCAGCAATGTATGTAGCTTGGCGAACTTCATGGTCATACGCTGTTCGGATCAGGAAATCTTGCTCCAATTGATGTCGTTCTTTCGCAGCTGGCGCAGGCGCTGCAACAGCAGGGCGTACTTGGCGCTCTGGCAGGTGGGATCATCGTCGATGACGTGCTGGGCCTCGTCGCGCGCCATCTGCACCAGCTGGCCGTCGCGGGCAATGTCGGCTATCTTCAGGTCGAAAGCCATGCCGCTCTGCTGGGTGCCTTCCAGGTCGCCGGGACCACGCAGCTTCAGGTCGGCTTCGGCAATGCGGAAGCCGTCGTTGGTCTCGCACATGATGTCTATGCGCCGGCGGGTGTCCTCAGACAGCTTATAGGGGGTGACGAGGATGCAGAACGACTGGTCGGCACCGCGCCCCACGCGACCACGGAGCTGATGCAGCTGGGAGAGGCCGAAGCGCTGGGCGTCGAGGATGACCATGACCGAGGCGTTGGGAACGTTCACCCCCACCTCAATGACGGTGGTGGCCACAAGAATCTGCGTCTGCCCACTGACGAAGCGCTGCATCTCCTCCTCCTTGTCGCGTGGCTTCATGCGCCCGTGCACCTTGCTCAGCCGGAACTCGGGGAAGGCCTGGCACAGCACCTCGAAGCCCTGCTCCAGATTTCTCAGGTCGGACTTTTCACTCTCTTCTATCAGGGGGAAGACGATGTAGACCTGGCGCCCCTCGTGGATTTGCTTGCGGATACCGTCGTAGAGGGTGGTCATACGCGAGTCGAAGACATGGCTGGTGCGGACGGGCTTGCGCCCGGGCGGCAGCTCGTCGATGACGCTGACGTCGAGGTCGCCATAGAGGGTCATGGCCAGCGTGCGGGGAATGGGGGTGGCGGTCATCACCAGGACGTGGGGGATGGCCCTGGTGGCCTCACCCGACTGGGGGGCCTTCTGCCACAGCTTGGCACGCTGGGCCACGCCGAAGCGGTGCTGCTCGTCGATGACCACCAGGCCCAGCAGCTGGAACTGCACCGTGTCCTCAATGACGGCGTGGGTGCCCACCAGAATCTGCACCGTGCCGTCGGCCAGGCCGCTGAGCACTTCCTGCCGCCGCTTTCCCTTGACAATCCCCGTGAGCAGCTCCACGCGCACGGGCATCTGGTGGAGGAAGTCCTTGATGGTCTGCAGATGCTGCTCCGCCAGAATCTCAGTGGGCGCCATGATGCAGGCCTGATAGCCATTGTCAATGGCAATGAGCATGGCCATGAGGGCCACCAGCGTCTTGCCGCTGCCCACGTCGCCTTGCAACAGGCGGTTCATCTGATGGCCTGAGCAGACGTCGGCCCTGATTTCGTGCATCACACGCTTCTGGGCGCCCGTCAGCTGGAAGGGCAGGTTGCGCTGATAGAAATCATTGAACACAGGGCCTATGCGATTGAACACAAAGCCCCGGTATTTGCGGCGCTGGTCGCTGGCGTAGCGCAGGATGTTCAGCTGCACGAAGAACAGCTCCTCGAACTTCAGCCTGACGCGGGCCCGCTCCAGCTGGCGGACGTCCTGGGGGAAATGAATGGTGCGCAGAGCCTCGTCGCGGCCCATCAGATGGCGGGAAGAGAGGATGAAGTCGGGGATGGTCTCGGGCAGCGGCGCGGTGAGCTTCTCAAGCAGCGTCTTCACCAGCCGTTGAATGGCCCTGGACGTCATGTTCATCTTCTTCATCTTCTCGGTAGTGTTGTAGTAAGGACGCATGGTGAAGGAAGAGATGCCCGCCTCCTCACTCCTCACTCCTAACTCCTCACTCCTCACTCCTTCCACCTCCGGATGCTGCACCTGTATGCGGTTGTTGAACACGGAGGGCCGGCCGAAGACCAGGTATTCAGTGCCTATCTTATAGTTCTGCTTGGCATATTTGCCGCCATTGAACCAGACCAGGTCCATGATGCCCGTCCCATCGGAGAAATGGGCCACCACGCGCTCGCGCCGCGGACCCATCTCGAACGTCTCAAAGCTCAGGATGTGGCCCACCACCTGCACAAAGGGCATGTCGCCCGTCAGGTCGCGCACGGCGTAGACTTTCGTGCGGTCAATATGCTTGTAGGGATAGTACTCCAGCAGGTCGCCATAGGTCTCGATGCCCAGCTCCTGGCTGAGCAGTTTCTTACGATTGGGACCGACGCCCGGCAAGTACTTGATGTCTTGTTCGGTGATGGCTGAATTCATAGCTCACTGTTCAGCATGGTTCGTGCTACGGCAAGGTCGAGAGGGGTGGTCAGCTTGATGTTCTCGCGGTTGCCCTCTACCAGCGTGATGGCATGGCCATAGGCCTCCACCACAGAGGCATCGTCGGTGAAAGCATCACTGTAAGGCTGGCGGTTGGCCGCCTTGAGCAGCTGGATGTCGAACACCTGGGGCGTCTGCACCAGACAATACTCACTGCGTGGGACGGTATGCGACTGTGGACCTTCTACGTGGCGCAGCGTCTCCACGACGGGGGTCACGGGGATGACGGCTTGCGCAGTGCGTGCCATGTCATAGCAACGGCGGATGACCTCTACGGACACGAAGGGGCGCACACCGTCGTGAACGCCCACCACGCCCTGCGCCGTGTCAGGAATCAGCGCCAGACCATTCTGCACGGAGTGGAAGCGCGTAGAGCCTCCATCGGCCAGCTGGTAGGACAGGCCGAACTGGTACTGGCGGCACAGCGACAGCCAGTATTCCTGATGGTCGCGGGGCAGCACCAGGATGATCTGGAGGCTGTCAGAATACTCGCGGAAACGCAGCATGGTGCGCATCAGCACTGGAAGGCCGTTCACCGCGATGAACTGCTTGGGTATCTCTCCACCCATGCGCAGGCCCTTGCCGCCTGCCACGATAATCACATATTCGCTCATCTTCTATTTAACTAAAATTACAGACCCCACCCCCGACCTCTCCCCTTGAAGGGAGGGGAAAACCATGCGGCTTCTGCGGCGGTAGCCATTCCCCTCCCCTTGAAGGGAGGGGAAAACCATGCGGCTTCTGCGGCGGTAGCCATTCCCCTCCCTTCAAGGGGAGGGGTCAGGGGTGGGGTCTGTATTATTATTTCTCATGTTTGTTTTCGTTGTTCGAAAAAAGTGCTACACAGAAAGTTTTCGGCAAAGGTACGAAATAAAAATGAAATTCTTTCTTTATCTCTCACTTATTTCGTACCTTTGTCACCAAAAGAGAACAACGACATGCAGATAGTCTACGAAGACAACCATATCATCATCGTCTCAAAGAAGAGCGGAGAGATAGTGCAAGGCGACAAAACGGGCGACACGCCACTGTCGGAACTGGTGAAGCAATACCTGAAAGAGAAATACCAGAAACCGGGCAACGTGTTCCTGGGCGTGGCGCACAGGCTGGACCGCCCTGTCAGCGGACTGGTCGTCTTTGCCAAGACATCAAAGGCATTGACGCGGCTGAACAAGATGTTCGCCGAGGGTCAGGTGCACAAGACTTACTGGGCCATCGTGGCAGCTCAGCAGGAGGTAGCTCCCAGCGGGATGCTCACCCATTGGCTGGTGCGCAATGAGCAGCAGAACAAGTCGTATGCCTATGACCATGAGGTGCCACGCTCCAAGAAGGCTCAGCTGCGCTATCAAATCATAGGCCATGGTGACCGCTACCTGCTGGTTGAGGTGGAGCTGCTCACAGGGCGTCATCACCAGATTCGCTGTCAGCTGGCCGCCAATGGCATGCCCATCAAGGGTGACCTGAAATATGGCGCAAAGCGCAGCAACCCCGATGGCAGCATCTCACTGCTGGCCCGCCACATAGCCTTCATCCATCCCGTATCAGGAGAGCAAATAAGAATTGAGGCTCCCCTACCCGATGACCCGCTGTGGGAGGCTCTAGCAAAAAATCCTAGATAATCTAGAAAGTCTAGATAATCTAGAAAAAGCCAGGCCCCCCAGGATTATCCCAGGGGGCCCCAATAAAAAGGTTTCTATTACAATCAGTGTTCTATTTCAGAATGCTGATAGCCATTAGCCAAAGTGATATACCACACGCCGTTCCTACGCACTGGGCGAATCATATTGCGGAAGCCGCGCTGCTTGCGGTCAGGCGATGGGGCATCCAGATAGAGCGAGAACTCCACCTCAGAATCGGTCTCCTTGAAGAACGTCAGCTTGTTGATGGCATAGTCCTTAATCTCAAACTGGCCATACACCTGGAGGCACTTCTGCTTCTCATCATCGGGCAGCGGGCGCACATCATCATTTTCCAGCATGTAAATCTGGTTCACTGCGGCTTCAACCTGACCCTGTTTCACCAGTTCCAGGAAATCAGTGGTCAACTTCTTCACCGTAGCAGTATCGTTTGATGACAGAGCCATCTCGGGCTGCTGTCCATAAACTTCTTGCTGCGGCTTGGGAGTAGGTTTATCGTTCTTACAGCTGGCAACAAAAGCCAGCAGAACAAACAAGAATAAATACTTTGTTTTCATACTTTCCTATATAATTATGTTTAGCGGGTGCAAAAATACAAAATTTTTATGAAACTACGGCAAGAATAACAGAAAAAGTGGTTTATACAGTACTCTCCCGTCCTGGCGGATTACATTCTAGCCAATTTCGTTCTGGTTTCGTTCTGCCGAATTCACTGTTCTGGCGAATTTGCTAGTTACGCGCGCGTATATGTGTATAAAATTAATAGGGAAAGAAGTGCTACAAGTGCTACTGGGAAGATAACAATCTGAGTAGCAGATTTTTCCGGGTGCATTTTTGCCTCTGAAAAGTGCTACCAAAGTGCTACTGAAAAAACTACCGAAAAATCTCGCCGACTTTTTGGAAAATCTCGCCGACTTTTTGAGAAATCTCGTTGACTTTTTGGGAAATCTCCGGTAGCACTTCTGGTAGCACATTCGGTAGCACTTTTCAGAGGCAAAAATGCACCCAGAAAATATTAAGTCTCAATTCGTTAACCCCTCCAGTAGCACTTGTAGCACTTCTTTTCCTATATATTTACGCGCGCGCGTAAGGGAACACAGGCTGGCACCTTTGCCCGCTTGGAGCGATAAAAAAGATTTTTAATCAAGATTTTCCGTAAGATTCTGAGCGCAGCGACCCATGATGCGGTTCATATACGAGCCAGTTGAAGTACCTTCTGCAAATCACGGGCAGCACAAATACCCTTCTCCTCGTCATTCATTTGCAGATACTTCCTCAGCATGTCCTCAGTACTATGTCCCGTCACTGCCATGATTGACGCTAGCGGGACATGATCTTTATAGGCATTCGTAGCCCAACTGCGTCGAGCAGTATGTGAAGAAATACAGTCGCAAAAACGTTTGTATCGGGGTAACCGCATGGGGCCCACGCCCTGTTCTACCATAACCTGGTGTGTCCATCCAAGCAACAACGCTATTTCCTTGATTCGCTTGTTTAGCTTGTAGTCACACGTCTGGGGCACACGACCTCCATTGCGCTCCAGGATAGTCTCTAAACGTTTCTCTAAAGGAATGAAAACATGTTTTTGTGTCTTTATTTGAGTCAACTCAATAAACTTGAAGTTCTCCATCTGGCATATCATGCCAGAATTGATTCGGGAATAGTCAGACCATCGCTGCCCTGTCAGGCAGCCTGCTATGAATTCATCCCGATAGCGGGAATAACGCTGACATACCTCGCGGTGGTGGCTACTAGTCAGCAGACGCCCCATATAACGTTTCTCCTCCTGATCTTCAATCCTGGCAATCAATCGCTCCAGTGACGCCCTGTCGTTGAAGTCCAGATGATACATCTCGTCAATCTGCTCACGTGTAAGATAAACATGAGTCACTTCTTCGCGTGTCACGCTGTAAATGTCCTCTTCATAGTCTCTATTGTCATGCAACTTCTCTCGTCTGGCTGTACGCAGCACTATTTTCAGTACTCCAATGATGCGATGAACAGAATTACGCTTCATCACCTGACGGGGCTGCGCCCTTTCCACCAACAGATAATGCGCCATATCGTCCAATAGTTCGGGCGTGACATCGTCAAAGTTCACTTCACGCATCCGTTGCTGCTGAAACTCCTCAAACACTCTGAAAGTCTCTCGGAACATCTCTATTGTGTTCCGGGCATAGGGCTTCTTGCTTTTCAGTCCCAGACGACCGTGTTGGCATTCTAATATAAAACGCTCAAAGTAACTATTCAATGTCATTGGTAAAGCGGTCTCATTTTTTCTAGCTTGACCTTTCTCTGCATTTGTTTTATTATTCATATCAATTATAAATTAAGGGTTAATCACATATAATATAATCTTTTTTCCAATTATGCAATACCATTACCTCCGACTATGCTATCATCGTTCCCGAGTACTTCGAGGGTCTGCTGCTGGC
>CAMNJH010000055.1 GCA_946541275.1 uncultured Prevotellaceae bacterium | reverse complement strand
TGCGGCATTTTGTCAGCACGCACTGTTGTGTCAACGGCATGCATGCCACCAGTAATGTCAAGCATGCCATTCCCCGATTGCATCGCGCCGGTATCATCGGGTCTGATGGTTCTTGCGATATCGTCTGCCATAGTTTATTTATCGTCGTTAATTTCTTGATTAGATTGATGTCCTAAGATCACCCATTTGCCGCCAAGCTGCGGCTTGGCGCATCCGCATGGGCTGGAGTGCAGGGCATTCTTGTAATTACACTTCCACGCCAATTTCACACCTGCAGGTTTTTGAGCCATGGCAAAGTTACGCACCTTGGCGGGAGAAAAAGTGGGCGGGATAGCCATTTGATCAAGCAAACGGGAAATCTCTCTCAGTTTTTCCTCCTTCTTGGCATCCAGCTCTTTCTTGGAAACGCGCTGCAATTTAGGTTTGGTAATGACAGGAGTTTCAACTCCTTCGTCCTGTGCCAGAAGTTTCAGGACACGCTCACGCAGTTCCATACTCGCCTGGTCATGCTTCATGTCGGCCTCGTTTGAATATGGCAGCTGCATCTGAAGTTCGTTGTATTCTCGAGCCACTAGCACCAACTCGCGATAGTTGGGCTGTTGGCGCAACTGAGTCATTATCTGCCTGGCATCCTGAGTGAGCGGTTGGCCACACTGTTTGCAGAACGCAAAGTCGTTCAATGTGTGGCAAGTAGGACAAACAATGCCACCTCTAGGCGAACCGCACTCTGGACAGAAAGAGTCGTTTTCGTTGAACGGTGCCCCACAGAATGAGCATACGTCAGGCCGTACATAATGATGGCACGACTCACAAAAATCTGCATCAGGATCAAGCTGATGCCCACAATTGGGGCACTTTCCCACTTGTAACAAAGTGCCACAAGATGCACAATATCTGGCCTCCGGCTCATTCACCGTACCACACTTAGGACACATGACTCCATTAGCTGAGTTCATCTGAACTTGCTGTTCCCCCTGGATTTCAGGAGCCATTAACCCCTTTTCGCGCACTTGCTCCGAGGGTCGCTGGGTGATTTCATTCATCATATCACGATCTCAATTTAGCTAAATGATGTGCAAAGTTACAAAATCTTTTTTATGGATGCAAATATCTTTACTAAAATTATTCAATACAACTTAAAAAAAGATTTTTTTGATATTAGTTTTGTGCTTTTTTAGCGTTTTTGGTGACTGGGCAAATAATGAAGACTATGCTTTTTCGTGATATTCTTTCGTGTGTTGGATGGCTATAAATGTTACAATTTCATGTACAATCGGAGAAAAGCAATCATAAAACATTACATGCATCGTAACATCTTAGTCATGTGTCCATGAATTCTTAGGGGATACCAAGTTTCGTCCGCATCTCATTCTCCGCTCGGCTTTGCCGCTTCGCTTGCGAAGAACTTTTAGATATAAGCGGTAAGTGTAAATGTCTATGTTTTTTTGCAGTGTTGTCCTACCTTTCACAATCAGCATAACTGCTTGTGTCACAATGGAATTCGGTGAAGGGTTGTCTTTCGTTGTGATAGACAGTCTTGATTTCTCTATTGCCAAAGAAGGGAATTTGTGAAGGGGTGGATTCTTATCGTAAAATCTTGGTTCATCACACAAAAAAAAAAGGACGCCGCCCCATGAAAAAAAGTGGGCCTCCCATGAGAAAAAGTCAACGCCCCATAAGAAAAAATCAACGTTTTTTAGTAAAAAGCAAAAACTTGTAATAAGTTAGGAGTTACGAGTTAGGAGTTAGGAGTTTACAGGAGCCTGAATGGTATAGCCTATTGTCTACACTCCACTCCTAATCCCTAACTCTTAACTCCTAATTCCTAACTCATATATACCCTTCACCTCAACGTCTTGAATTCCAGTTGATTACTGTCGCAGTGAAGGGTGTTCTAAAAAGTGTTTTTCAGATTGTGTTGCTCCTCGAGCAATGCCTTTATTGCCTCTATTGCATCGGCAACTATTTTTGATCCGACTATTGCCCAATGGGGCTATGATGATGAGTGACTAGTTATCATACATCATGTGAATTGCAAATTTTTCACAAAAAAACATGTTTGTCATGTCATCATGCGCTTTTTTTCACTACATTTGCAAGAAAAAGATGCAGACATGATGAACGAGCACATCAACTTTTCAACGGAAGAAAGAGCGCTGGCTCTTGAATTATACAGCCACCTAAAAGAAAAAATGGCCTTTTCCACACAGGAAGACGACGAGTTACGGGTTCGCCATCAATTGATGAAAGCCATTGAGGACGGACAGGTGACTCGTGACTTCTTTGGCCTGAATCCCATCGTAAGTAGCCTGCAAACTGCCATAGTGGCCGTAGATGAAATTGGACTACGCCGTGATGCCGTCATTGCTATCTTGCTCCGCCCATGTGTGGAGTCTGGAACAATGTCAGTTGATGAAATATCTGCCTCGTATGGACAGCCTGTTGGACGAATCTTGCATGGACTGCAGCGTATTCAGGAACTCTACAAGAAGAATCCCGTTATTGAAAGTGAGAATTTCCGCAACCTGCTGCTATCATTTGCTGAAGACATGCGTGTGATTCTCATTATGATAGCTGACCGTGTCAATCTGATGCGACAAATTCGTGACACCACTAATGAAGAGGCAAAAAATGAGGTGAGTCAGGAAGCTGCTTATTTATATGCTCCATTGGCTCACAAGCTTGGCCTCTATAAGCTGAAGAGCGAATTGGAGGACTTGTCGTTAAAATATCTTGAGCACGACGCCTATTATCACATCAAGGAGAAACTGAACGCTACCAAAGCCGCACGAGATGCCTATATTGAAAGATTCATAAAGCCTATTAATGAGAAACTTATTGCCGCAGGTCTAAAGTTTCACATGAAGGGACGTACAAAAAGCATCCATTCCATCTGGCAGAAAATGAAGAAACAAAAATGTGCCTTTGAAGGCGTCTACGACCTGTTCGCCATCCGCATCATCATTGACTGTCCACGTGAAGAAGAAAAGCAGCAGTGCTGGAAAACTTTTGCTATTATTACCGACATGTACACTTCAAACCCCAAGCGCATGCGTGACTGGCTCAGCGTACCAAAGTCGAATGGCTATGAGAGTCTTCACATCACAGTGAAAGGGCCTGAAGACAAGTGGGTAGAAGTTCAGATTAGGACGGAAAGGATGGACGAGATAGCCGAGCGGGGCGTTGCTGCGCACTGGCGCTACAAGGGTGTCAAACCTGATGGTGGAATGGACGAGTGGTTGAATGGCATACGCCAGATGCTGGAGAATACCTCGGGCATGGAGGCCATGGATGAGTTCAAAATGGATCTTTACGACGACGAAATCTATGTTTTCACGCCACGGGGTGACCTCCTCAAATTTCCCAAGGGAGCCACCGTTCTGGACATGGCCTATCACATTCATTCCAAAGTAGGCAACCAGTGCACAGGAGCTCGCATTAATGGGCGCATCGTCACCTTCCGACAAGCTCTTCATTCGGGCGACCAGGTGGAGATTCTTACCTCCAGTACACAGTATCCCAAGCAAGAATGGCTGTCCATCGTAAAGACGTCGCGTGCGAAGTCAAAAATCCGTTTGGCCATTAAAGAGACTCAGCAGAAAGAGGCTCTATTAGTTAAAGAAATGCTAGAGCGCAAATTCCGTAACAGGAAGATTGACTTGGAAGAAAGCGTCATGATGAAAGCCATGAAAAAGCTGGGATATAAAGAAGCTAGCGACTTTTATCGTGATTTGGCATCTGAGACGCTCGACGTGGCTACGCTCATTGACAAATATGTAGAGTTGCAACAAGGCGAGAAAACCCCGGTTGGAGACAATCAGGCCCGTTCGGCTGAGGAATTTGTCCTGGACGACCACTTGGCATCCAACATCCCACAAAACGATGATGTGCTCGTCATAGGAAAAGACCTGAAAGGCGTTGACTATCAGCTGGCTCATTGCTGCAATCCCATCTACGGAGATGCCGTGTTTGGATTTGTCACCGTGAGTGGAGGCATTAAGATTCATCGCATGGACTGTCCTAATGCTCCTGAGCTCCGACGCCGTTTCGGATATCGCATTGTAAAGGCCAAATGGAGTGGCAAAGGCGCTTCACAATATCAAATCACCCTCCGTGTCATCGGTAATGACGACTTGGGAATCGTCAACAATCTGACCAGCATCATTTCAAAAGACGAGAAGCTGGTGCTGCGTTCCATTAACATTGATTCGCATGACGGTCTGTTTCGTGGCAACTTAACTGTGATGATGGGCGACACCAATCGCCTTGAGGTACTTATCAAAAAACTGAGAACAGTAAAAGGCGTAAAGCAAGTAGAGCGTCTATAGTGATTTTTATCAATAATTTAAACCAATAGATATAAAATGCTGTCAAAGAGCCAAATAAAATTTGTCAAACAACTAGAACAAAAGAAGCACCGGCAGCGGGAGAGACGATTTGTAGCCGAGGGGCCGAAAGTTGTAGGTGACTTGTTGTCGGCCGGCTTCTTCCCTACTCAGCTATTTGCCACGCAAGAATGGTATGAAGCCCATACAGAGCAACCATCAGCAGTCCTTATAACAGCTGAAGAACTACAAAAGCTAAGTTTCCTTCAGCACCCTCAGCAGGTCCTAGGTGTTTTCCCTATCCCTCCAGTATCTCCATGCAAATTGGGCGCTCCCCTCACTCTGGCTTTAGATGGCATTCAGGACCCAGGCAATCTGGGGACAATTATTCGCATAGCCGACTGGTTTGGTATTGAAGAAATTGTATGTTCTCAAGATACTGCCGATGCCTGGAGTCCGAAAGTGGTGCAAGCAACCATGGGTAGCATAGCTCGCGTGAACCTTACCTATACCAATCTCAAGGAATATCTCACCAATACCTCGCTGCCCATTTGTGGTACGCTACTCGATGGAGAGAACATCTACCAGCAGGAGTTACCTCGGCAGGCCATCATCGTCATGGGCAATGAGGGCAATGGCATCAGTCAGCCTATCAGACCGCTGGTCACCCACAGACTGTTCATACCCCGCTTCCGTGAGGGGGCCGAAAGCCTGAATGTGGCCATTGCCACTGCCATTACTTGTTCCGAGTTCTGCCGCAGATTCTAAACTTTTTCCTTTTTTTCTTGGGGGATTCAGATTTTGTTGCTACCTTTGCAACCATTTAAATATAAACACTTAAATAAATAAACGACTATGGCAAAAATGAAAGGTGCAATAGTGGTCGACACCGCACGCTGCAAAGGCTGTGTGCTATGCGTGAAGGCCTGTCCTCAGGACGTAATTGCCCTGGCTGGCAAGGTCAATGTGCATGGCTATCCTTATGTGGAAGCCGTGAGGCAAGAAGCCTGTATAGGCTGCGCCTCATGCGGCATTGTGTGTCCTGACGGATGTATCACTGTTTATAGAAAGAAAATTGAATAAGAGTATGGCAGAACAAAGAAAACAACAAACAATTGGGGCTCCCATTTCCTCTCAGGGGCAGGGGGAGGCCATACTGATGAAAGGTAACGAGGCTATTGCCCACGCTGCCATTCGTTGTGGTGTAGATGGCTATTTCGGCTATCCCATCACGCCACAGAGTGAAGTGATCGAGACGCTGGCCGAACTGAAACCATGGGAAACCACTGGCATGCAGGTGGTTCAGGCAGAAAGCGAGCTGGCCAGTATATACATGGTCTATGGTGCTGCCGGTGCTGGCAAGCGTGCCATGACTTCATCGTCAAGTCCCGGCGTAGCCCTTATGCAAGAAGGTATCACCTATCTGGCTGGTGCTGAGCTGCCTGCCCTGATAGTGAACGTGCAGCGTGGAGGTCCTGGCTTGGGCACCATTCAGCCCTCACAGGGTGACTATTTCCAGGCAACTCGTGGCGGTGGCAATGGTGACTATCAGACAATAGTCCTGGCTCCTGCTTCAGTACAGGAGATGGCCGACTTCGTTGACCTTGCTTTCGAGCTGGCATTCAAGTATCGTAATCCCGCCATGATTCTTTCTGATGGTGTCATCGGACAGATGATGGAGAAAGTGGTATTGCCCCCGTTTAAGCCCCGTCGTACTGATGAGGAAGTGATTGCACAGTGCCCTTGGGCATCCACTGGCAAAACAAAGAACCGCCAGCGCAATGTCATCACTTCGCTGGAGCTGAAGCCGGAAATCATGGAGATGAAGAACCTGGCACTTCAGGCCAAGTATGCTAAGATACGCGAGAACGAAGTGCGCTACGAGAAGCAGCTATGCGACGATGCCGAGTATGTCATCGTGGCATTTGGCTCTGCAGCACGTATTGCAGAGAAGTCGGTGGAACTGGCCCGTGCCGAAGGCATCAAGGTAGGCTTGTTCCGCCCCATCACATTGTGGCCGTTCCCCACCAAGGAGATAGCAGCTCTGGCACAAGGAAAGAAAGGTGTGCTCGTAGCGGAGATCAATGCTGGCCAAATGGTTCAGGACGTGCGTCTGGCCATCAACGGTAAAGTTCCTGTGGAACAGTTTGGCCGTTTGGGCGGTATCGTACCCGACCCCGAAGAGATTGTGGAAGCTTTGAAGACTAAATTAATGTAAGACAATGGATAATAATCAAATCATAGCACCTGAGAACCTTGTCTACAAGAAGCCTACGCTCTTGAACGACACAAATATGCACTATTGCCCAGGCTGTTCACACGGTGTGGTGCACAAACTGATAGCCGAGGTCATTGAAGAAATGGGACTCGAAGAGAAAGCTGTAGGTGTCAGTCCCGTAGGCTGCGCAGTGTTTGCTTATAACTATATAGACATTGACTGGCAAGAGGCCGCTCATGGTCGTGCTCCCGCAATTGCAACAGGCATAAAGCGCTGCTGGCCTGACCGTCTGGTGTTCACTTACCAAGGCGATGGTGACCTGGCTTGTATTGGTACCTGCGAGACGATTCATGCCTTGAACCGTGGCGAAAACATTGTTATCATTTTTGTCAACAATGCTATCTATGGCATGACTGGCGGACAGATGGCCCCCACCACCCTGCTCGGGCAGAAGACTTCGACTTGCCCTTATGGACGTGACCCGAAGCTGCATGGCTACCCTCTGAAGATGGCCGACATAGCAGCAGGACTGGAAGGTACTTGTTACGTTACACGCCAGTCTGTAGAGAGCGTGGCCAGCATTCTAAAAGCTAAAAAAGCACTGAAGAAAGCCTTCCAAGCCTCTATGGATGGTAAGGGCTCCTCACTCGTAGAGTTTGTCTCTACCTGTAACAGCGGTTGGAAGCTTTCTCCCGCCAAAGCTAATGAATGGATGAAGGAGAACATGTTCCCATTCTATCCCAAAGGTGACTTAAAAGATACGACTGCACTATGAAAAAGGAAATAATTATCTCAGGTTTTGGAGGTCAGGGCGTACTCTCCATGGGTAAGATTCTGGCTTATTCCGGGTTGATGGAGGACAAGGAAGTAACGTGGATGCCAGCCTACGGCCCAGAGCAGCGCGGTGGAACGGCCAACGTCACCGTGATTGTCAGTGATGAGCGCATCTCATCGCCCATTCTCAGCAAGTATGACATCGCCATTGTGCTCAACCAACCCTCTTTGGAGAAGTTCGAGCCCAAGCTGAAGCCTGGTGGCATTCTGATCTACGACAGTTATGGCATCATCAATCCACCGACTCGTAAGGATATCCATATTTATAAGATTGATGCCATGGACAAGGCTGCCGAGATGAAAAATGGCAAGATCTTCAATATGATTGTACTGGGCGGATTGCTGAAGGTGAGTCCGGTGGTGGGAACAGGTGGCGTTGAAAAAGCGTTGAAAAAGACTCTCCCAGAGCGCCATCACGATTTGATTCCCCTGAATATGCAGGCCATTGAAGAAGGCGGAAAGATTATTGAGGAGGTGAAGTAATTCACTCAGACAGAATAGTCGGTAACAAAAAAGAAGTAGAGCCTTCCGTGTAAGCTCTACTTCTTTTTGTAAATCACTCAGTCCATTTTGCTCCTTCACGTAGTACAAAGGATACTTTGGATTTGCGCGGTAGCTGGGGCTTTTGCCATTCGCCACCCAGAAGCTGAATGGTGCATTCCTTCATGGGGTCAACTTTCTCCATGGCTTTCTCCAACGAAAGAAAATCGCCTCGCCCATTCTTGTCTACAGTGATATCTGCAGAAATACGATACTTGGAGAACAAGGGTATTTCCTCGCAAAGGGCATCTGCTAG
Source organism: uncultured Prevotellaceae bacterium (assembly GCA_946541275.1). Lineage (GTDB taxonomy): Bacteria > Bacteroidota > Bacteroidia > Bacteroidales > Bacteroidaceae > Prevotella. The sequence goes on along the minus strand of CAMNJH010000055.1, from coordinate 9,129 downwards.
CAACTTTGCCACCACATGAGCTCCATGAACATTGTAATGCGTGTTGTCCTGCTTTCCCTTAGGTTCACTTGGCTCCTCACCTGGCAGGAACCACATGTGCAGTTTCTTCGAAGACTCAAAGCCCAGTCCCTGCTCCAGGTCATGAGTAATTTGGTTGGCATCCACGAAGTGTGCGTTCATTCTGAGAGCTACATCACGTGGAGCCACTCGGTACAATCCGTGCGTATCAACGAGCACTAGTCCATCACCTCCATTTTTCTCTGGAGTACCTGCAGGAGCTATGGCATCGCGCAGAGCTTCATCGTCAATCTTGGTCCCCACGGGGTCACCGCCTTCCGAGGAAGCTGGCTGAGCCCAGTTTCTGCGCACCACGCAATTCATCACGATAGGAATTCCTCCATGCTCGCGTGTCTCCCTGATAAACTTTGCTATGTTATAATCGAAAGTAGAGCCAGGGTCGGTATGGCGGTCTTCCTTTGGCTTTTCATCATTATGGCCAAACTGGATAATGACATAGTCGCCAGGCTTCATCTTCTGTAGTACCTTGTCCCAGCGTCCTTCATCAATGAAAGATTTCGATGAGCGTCCATTTACGGCATGGTTGTCCACCTTGAGGAAATCAGGGTCGAAATAGCACTGAAGTGCCATCCCCCACCCTCGCTCCTGCTTGCCTTCTGCAATACCACCCTTGTTAGCGGCAGTTGAGTCACCAATAATAAAAATGGTGGCCACCTTGTCGTCATTCGCTGCGGTGAGCATAATGATGGAGCAGAACAAGAGCCCCCAGAATCTGAGCAATCTCATCTTATTGTAATGCCTTAATAAGTTCATCAATTGTGAGCAACTGCTGGTTGCCTGTAGTCATGTCTTTCAGCGTCACCTTTTCGTCGGCTATCTCACTGTCGCCTGCCAATGCTACAAAAGGAATCTGCTTGGCATTTGCATAGGACATCTGCTTTTTCATCTTGCTGCTATCAGGGAAGAGCTCAGCCCTGATTCCTGCCTGACGCAGTTGTGATACGATAGGAAGGCAATAGAATGTTTCCTTCTGGCCGAAATTGATGAAAAGCACTCGGGTTGTCTGGATGGAGCCTTTGGGATAAAGATCGAGCGCATCCAGTACATCATAGATGCGGTCCACGCCAAAGCTGATGCCTACCCCGGACAATCCTGGCATGCCAAAAATACCCGTCAGGTTGTCATACCTTCCGCCACCGCTGATGCTACCCATGGGAGTGTCCAGGGCTTTCACTTCAAAGATGGCTCCTGTATAGTAGTTCAGACCGCGAGCCAAAGTGAGATCGAGTTGCATTTCGTTCTTCATGTTCAGGCATTTCAGCGTATTCAGAATGAAGCGTGTTTCCTCCACTCCTTTCAGCCCCGTCTCGCTGTCCTTCAGCACTTCGGCAATAGTAATCAGTTTCTCCTCATTTGTTCCTTCCAACAGGATGATTGGCTGTAACTTGGCAATTTGTTCTTCTGAAAGCCCATCTTCACACAATTCTGCATTAACGCTGTCAATACCAATTTTGTCGAGTTTGTCAATTGCCACGGTGATGTCCACAATCTTGTCAGCGGCACCGATAACCTCAGCGATACCACTCAAGATCTTGCGGTTGTTGATTTTTATCTGCACGCGCACTCCTAAACGACTGAACACAGTGTCTTCTATCTGCATCAGCTCAACCTCATTGAGCAACGAGTCACTGCCCACCACATCACCATCGAACTGGTAGAACTCGCGATAGCGTCCCTTTTGCGGACGATCAGCCCTCCATACGGGCTGTACCTGATAGCGTTTGAAGGGCAGCTGCAACTCATCACGATGCATCACCACATAGCGGGCAAAGGGTACCGTGAGATCGTAGCGAAGACCTTTCTCACAAATCTTAGAAGCCAGATGCAGGGCATTGCGTTCCTTTAGCTCTTCTTCTGTTGTTTTCGACAGATAATCACCGCTGTTAAGAATCTTGAAGAGCAGTTTATCGCCTTCTTCACCATACTTTCCCATCAGTGTCTGGAGTGACTCCTGAGCTGGAGTTTCTATCTGTTGGAATCCATATAGCTCATAGACTTCCTTGATGGTGTTCAGAATATAGTTGCGCTTGGCCATTTCCACTGGGCCGAAGTCGCGTGTACCCTTTGGTATGCTTGGTTTATTTGCCATGTCTTAAGATGGTTTGTTCACGGTCGGGACCGATAGAAATAATCGTGATGGGAGTCTCCAACTGCCGTTCCAGGAAATCAATGTAATCCTTAAACTGCTGGGGGAACTGTTCTTCACTTGTGTATTGTGTCATATCAGTCTTCCAACCTGGCAGCTCTTCGTAGACAGGTTCTATACCCTCTTCAATATTGTATGGGAAATAGTCAATCTGCTTTCCTTTCTGCTTGTAGGCAACACAGGCTTTGATGGTGTCGAAGCCGTCAAGGACGTCGCTCTTCATCATAATCAGCTGTGTGACGCCATTCACCATAATACTATATCGGAGTGCCACTAGGTCAATCCATCCACAACGGCGTTCACGCCCTGTAACGGCACCATACTCATGTCCCAGATTGCGGATTTCCTTTCCTGTCTCGTCAAACAGTTCTGTAGGGAAGGGCCCTGCACCGACGCGTGTACAGTAGGCTTTCATAATGCCATAGACTTCGCCAATCCTATTGGGGCCAATGCCCAGGCCGGTGCAAGCTCCTGCACAGATTGTGTTTGACGAGGTCACAAAAGGATATGAGCCGAAGTCCACGTCGAGCATTGTGCCCTGAGCACCCTCACACAGCACCGACTTGCCTTCGCGAAGCAACCGATTGATTTCATGCTCACTGTCAACAATGGGGAACTGACGCAGATACTCAACACCCTCCAACCACTTCTTCTCCACCTCTGCAATGTCGTAGTCGAAGTTGAGTGATTTCAGGATTGCCTCATGGCGGGCCTTGGCAGCCGCATATTTCTGCTCAAAGTTGTCCAGAATATCGCCGACACGCAGTCCTGTGCGGCTCACCTTATCTGTATAGGTGGGGCCAATGCCCTTACCCGTTGTACCCACTTTATTCTTACCTTTCTGGGCTTCATAAGCAGCATCCAGCACACGATGGGTAGGCATAATGAGATGGGCTTTCTTCGAAATATGCAGGCGGTTTTTCAATGGGTGTCCGCTCTGCTCCAAGGCTTTGGCCTCATCCATGAACAGATCGGGAGCAAGCACAACGCCATTACCAATGATATTCACCTTGTCACCCTGAAAAATACCAGAAGGGATGGACCGCAACACGAATTTCTGCCCCTCGAACTCCAAGGTATGACCAGCATTGGGGCCGCCTTGGAAACGGGCCACAACATCATACTTTGGCGTGAGAACATCCACAACCTTTCCCTTTCCTTCGTCGCCCCACTGCAATCCCAGCAGGACGTCAACTTTACCAGTTTTCATTGTTCGCTAATGTGTTATTTTTATTTTTCTTACTTTTTCGTGTCATCACCCCCTGACAGGTTGAGCAAATGCCATAGATATAAAGGGAATATCCATCTTTCCGGAAACGCTTCAAGTGCATCTCGTCGATGGCTTTCGTAATCTCAGGAGACTTGACCTCTGTCACTTTCCCGCACACTGTACAAATCTGGTGACAATGGCTATTGTCAGCATAGCACGCCTCATACTTTGTAGTACCTTGGAACCTGTGCCGTATGACTAGGCGTAGTTCCATGAACAGGTTGAGTGTATTGTACAGCGTCGCCCTTGAGACGGGGAATTTTTCATCCTCAGCCAATTTCTGGCCCAGTTCTTCGAGCGTGAAATGCCCCTCAATACTATAAACAGCTTTCAATATCGCATAACGCTCTGGCGTCTTGCGATGATTGTTCATCTCCAAGTAATGATCCAAAATGTGCTCCACTGCCTGGCGCACATTGTCTTTCGTTTCTGTTGTCTTCATAAACCAAGGTACAAAGTTACGAAGAAAGATTGAAGTTTAGGGAAGGGATATTGAAAAATAATCACCGGTTTTGCAATTATTAACAATGTGGCCTGCTCCTACCCTATTTGTACATAATGCCTGTAAAAATGCGTCCGCTATTGATACCGAGACGACGGGCTGAAAAGAACCGATGATACAAGGTGTGCGTACAGAGTCCCACAATACTGATGGCTGAAGAAGGCACGCCTGCATCCATCAAATCCTGTGCGTTTGACTTCCACAAATCGATATGCCAGCGAGAATTTCTGCGGAAAGCAATGTCATCCATGTGGAAACCGGCAGCAGAAAAAGCCTGATGGACTTCATCGCCTACCTCAAAGGCATCTGGTCCTATGCTGGGACCTATAACGGCTTGAATATGAATAGCCTTAGTGCCATATCTTTCACTCATTGCTGATACCGTGAGTTGGGCTATATGAGCCACGGTACCGCGCCAGCCTGCATGTGCAGCGGCAACAGCTCCTGTCTCCCTATCATAAAAGAGTATGGGTACGCAATCAGCCGTTGATACGCCAATACATGTTCGGGGCATCTCTGTGAAGAGCGCATCGACGCCATCAAACGGGTCTTCCTTCTGGGCACTTCTGTAACGTTGCAAAGAGTTTTCGTTCACCTCAGCCATACGCACGCCATGCACCTGTCGGGGCAGCACTAGGTGGCCCTGGTCAATGCCCAGCCGATTACACAACCTCTCCCTGCATTTTTCCACATGCAGCAATTCATCTCCAGTGTAGTGGGTGATGTTGAATCCATCATAGGGCATGGAACTGTTAATGGAATGGCGCTCCGTGGAGAAAGCGACAACCTGAGGGGCTAGATTATAGAACAACATAATATTTAATGCTTCTTAAAAGGAGTACTCAGACAAGAGTAACACCATTTTTTGATTACAAAGGTAAGCATTTTCTTCGAAAAGTTTGCAGCAGCGCATTTTTTTTTGTAATTTTGTGGCCGAATAATTAATTATCCCAATTTATGAATAAGCTTATTCTTTGGATGAGCGCCGCCATCCTTCTTCTTTGTGGCGCATGTTCCAGTGGCGACTCGAAAGAGGTGAAATTCTCTGTTGAAGGAACCGCTCCGGAAAACGTGAAAACTGTGTACTTGGTAGACCGTCTCAATCCGGAGAAGAATGACACCATTGAGGTGAAAGACGGAAAGTTCACCGTTGAAGGCCAGGCCGACCGCGACGCCCTGCTTGGCATCAATGCTGAAGGCAGTCAATGGACAGTGATTTTCTTCAACGATGGAACACCTGTTAAGATTGACCTCAACGACAATTCACTAAAAGGTTCTGAACTGAACGAGCAACTCACTAAGTATGATTTGGAATCAGGCAAATTCCATCAGGAAATACAAAGCACCGTTGAGTCCATTCTGGCTCTGCCCTCAGAAGAACAGGAGGCCATGATTCCTCAATACCAAGAGAAGATTGATGCTTATGCTAACCACCTGAAGTCAATCTTTGAGAAGGAAAAGGACAATTTTATTCCTGTAGCCTTCCTGTCCCAGTATATTTCCTTGGCTGATGTAGATGAAGTGGAGCAAGCACTCGATTCCACACGTTTTTACATGAGTCATCCTGTAGCCAAGGACATAAAGGAGAAAATTGAAAAGCAGTTGGCAAGCCAGAAAGCTGCCGAGGAAGAGGCTAACAAGATCATTGGCCAGAAGTTTATAGATTTTGAAGAGCCCGACGTGAAGGGAAAAATGCATAAGCTGAGCGAATATGTGGGCAAAGGCACCTGGGTGCTCGTCGACTTCTGGGCTTCATGGTGTGGTCCCTGTCGTGCTGAAATGCCCAATGTGGTGGAAGCCTACAATAAGTACCACCAGAAGGGCTTTGACATCGTGGGCGTGTCGTTCGACCGTGAGAAAGAACCATGGGTAAAGGCCATCGATGAACTGAAGATGCCCTGGACACATCTGTCCGACCTGAAATACTGGGAGAACGTTGCTTCTGACCTCTATGGCATCAAGTCCATTCCTGCCAATCTGCTCATTGCCCCGGAGGGAACAATCGTTGCTCGCGACTTGCGTGGTAACGCACTTCAGGCCAAACTTGAGGAAATTTTCAAATAATCCGGCAGAGCTTCATCCACCGTTCACCCATACATGCCTTTCCCTTCATCATAATCATGCAGGGAAAGGCATTTTTCTGTATAAAAACAACAAAAATAGCTGGTTTTTGCAAGTTTTTGCTATCTCCGCTTTGCAATTTAGGTTTTAATTTGTAACTTTGCACCAATTTAAAACAAGTCATAAAAGGAATGGAAGCTTTTTTCAGAACTCACCGCTATCTGGTAGAGCATGTCAACGCACAGGTTCGTCGCACTTTGATGGATGAAATAGACTGGCGCGACAGGCTCATTGGTATTAAAGGAACGCGTGGTATAGGGAAAACGACCTTCCTTTTACAATATGCAAAAGAGAAGTTTGACGTCAACGACCGCCAGTGTCTTTACATCAACATGAACAATTTTTATTTTCAGGGAAGAGGTATCGCTGACTTTGCAGGTGACTTCTACCACCGAGGAGGTCGGGTGCTGCTCATAGACCAAGTCTTCAAGCAGGAGGACTGGTCCAAGGAACTGCGGAAATGCTATGACTTATACCCTGGTTTGAAGATTGTCTTTACTGGCTCCAGCGTGATGCGACTGAAAGAGGAGAACCCCGAACTAAACGGAATTGTGAAATCCTACAATTTGAGGGGGCTTTCATTCCGTGAGTTCCTAAACCTGATGACGGGCAACAACTTCCGTCCTTATGCGCTGGAGGAAATCCTTGCTGAACATGAGAGACTGGTGAAACAGATTCTGCCCAAGGTGTCACCTCGCCGCTATTTTCAGGATTACATCCATCACGGATTCTATCCCTTCTTCCAGGAACAGCGCAACTACTCTGAAAACCTACTGAAGACCATGAACATGATGACCGAAGTGGACATCCTGCTCATCAAGCAGATTGAACTGAAATACCTCACGAAGATAAAGAAACTTTTCTACCAGTTGGCTGAACAGGGGCCCAAAGCCCCGAACGTGTCACAATTGGCTACTGACATAGAGACATCTAGGGCAACGGTTATGAACTACATCAAATATCTGACCGATGCACGACTACTGAATATGATATACCCAGTTGGTGAGGAGTTCCCCAAAAAGCCTTCGAAGGTAATGCTCCATAACTCCAACCTGCTATACGCCATCTACCCTATCCATGTGGAGAAGCAGACGGCCATGGAAACTTTCTTCGTGAATTCTCTTTGGAAAGACCACAAGGTCAATCAGAATGGACGCGACAATTTCTATATTGTAGACGGAAAGTTGAAATTCCGTATCTGCGATGCTGATGCACATAACAAGATAAGGTACGCTGCCGACACCATTTATGCCCGATACAACACGGAAATAGGAAAAGACAACCAGATACCCTTGTGGCTGTTGGGCTTCCTCTATTAATCTTCTTTTCTTCTTGCGTGGGAATGTGCTATTATATAGTGGAATCATAGTGCCACAAGTGCCACAACGACAAATAACCACCTGATTTAAAGGCACTTATGGATGCATATTAGTTTTTTGGAAAATGCTACCTGAAATGCTACTGGTGCAGCTGGGACTTTTATATTTGTCTCATGAATATTGGGTGCAAGATGAGACATAGAGAAAAATCGTTCACGATATATCGGAAAAGGGCGTCGACTTTTTTCATGCGGCGTCGACTTTTTCAAAAAGGGCGGCACCATTTTCCAGCAGAAAAAGCCTGTAGCATGTTCGGAAGCTCTTTCCAAACAAATTCACGCGCCCACAACTTGTTGGTATCCAACTCATTACAAACGTCTGTGGCACTTGTAGCACTTTGTTTTCGCCTTTATATAATTAATTGTTGATTGACGAGACGAGCGAAGTATATATATTTTTACAGGATCCTTTTTGTCATTCTGCAAAATATTTGTACCTTTGCAATTTGATAATCACCCCCCAACCGTTGATAATGTCAAAAGAGAGAAGGTTATGAACATACATGATGTTTTCGGACTGCGCAATCAGGGTCGGAAGGAGGAGGCATACGAGGCAGCACGAGCCAATTACGCTACTGATAAAAGTTCCTATGCATCTTCTGCCATGTTCTGGACCGCCGTTGATGTGCTGAAGATGCGCGTCCTTGAAGGGCGCATGGCTGAGGCGGAAAGGATATACAAAGCATTGGTAAGGCTTCTTGACACATTGAAGGATGAAAAAGGCTGGATGCACAATGCCATGAAGGATTGTCAGAATTTGATTGTAGGAAAAAGAGCCCAGAACAATTTGCATAAAAAAAGAGCGGACCACATACTGTTGGGCGAATGGGGAGAGGAGGTGGCCGCTGATTACTTGCGTGAGAAAGGGTATGTCATCCTGGAACGTGACTGGCATTCCAAGCATCGTGACATTGACCTCATTGCCCAGCAAGGTGACATTATTGTCTTCATTGAGGTAAAAACACGTCATGACCGTGAAATTGCCGACCCTTTGCAGGCTGTCAACTACCAGAAGAGAACCAACCTCATCCAGGCCATCAGCCATTACATCAACTACCACAATAGTGATGCCCCTTGGCGCTTCGATGTCATCACTATTGTTGGTGCTTTAGGCTGCTCAAATCCAGAGATTAACCATATAGAAGACTTCGCCCTCAGATGACAACGCGCTCTATTTAGACAAAGCAAAAATAAAAGGTTTTTGCAAGTTTTTGCAAACTCTGCTTTGCAATTTGGCAAATTCTTTGTATCTTTGCACCTGTTTTAAAACAAATCACTATTTTTAGGTATTATTCTGCTTATAATGAAACGAACAAAGATTGAACAGCTGTTGCTCATCATCGCATGGGGAGGGCTGATTGGGGGCTGCCTCTTTACATTCCTCGTAAGTAAGGGAATCTGGGAATCCAGGCAAGAGATGGCTTTTCCCGAAGCAGTTCTGACCTTTGTCGGTGGTGTAGGTGCTTCTGTCGTTGGTTGGACGTTGCTCATGCAAATCATCCGTCTTTCCGACATAGCAGAATTGAGAATGAACTGAAGGAATCAAAAAAATAACATTATTCATTAATACGTTTATTTTACTAAACAAATGGCTAAAGAAAAGAAATTTATCACCTGTGATGGTAACGAGGCTG
>CAMNJH010000054.1 GCA_946541275.1 uncultured Prevotellaceae bacterium | reverse complement strand
AGATGATGTACGAAAAGACGCACGACAACATTCGCACCATCCGCCCGCTACGCGATGGTGTGATAGCCGACTTCTCTGCCTGCGAGCAGATGATGCGCGGCATGATTAAGATGGTGCACACCGGCCACCACCTGTTCTCTCCCTCACTGCGCATGGTCATCGGCGTTCCCTCGGGCTCTACTGAGGTGGAGCTGCGCGCCGTGCGCGACTCAGCCGAACATGCCGAAGGACGCGACGTCTATCTGCTCTTTGAGCCCATGGCCGCTGCCATCGGCATAGGCATTGACGTGGAGGCCCCCGAGGGCAACATGATTGTTGACATCGGTGGTGGCTCTACTGAGATTGCCGTCATCTCGCTGGGTGGCATTGTCAGCAACAACAGCATCCGCACCGCCGGCGACGACCTGACCGACGACATCAAGGAGTACATGGCCCGCCAGCACAATGTGAAAGTGAGTGAACGTATGGCCGAGCGTATCAAGATTAATGTGGGTGCCGCCCTGACCGACCTGGGCGAAGAAGGCCCCGAGGACTACGTGGTGCACGGACCTAACCGCATCACGGCACTGCCCATGGAGGTGCCTGTGTGCTATCAGGAAATTGCCCACTGCCTGGACAAGACAGTAGCCAAGATTGAGAACGCTGTTCTCTCGGCCCTGGAGCATACCCCACCCGAGCTGTATGCTGACATTGTTCACAATGGCATCTACCTGACGGGTGGCGGCGCACTGCTGAGAGGACTGGACAAGCGCCTCACAGACAAGATCAACATTCCCTTCCACGTGCCTGAAGACCCGCTGCACTCTGTTGCCAAGGGAGCTGGCATTGCGTTGAAGAACGTCGACCGCTTCTCCTTCCTGATGCGATAATCCTCTCAGGCCGCGCATGCGATGCAGAACCTGATTGACTTTTTCACACGTCACTATCACTGGCTACTGTTCCTGTTGTTGGAAGTAGCCAGTGTGGTGCTGTTGTTCCAGTATAACAGCTATCAGGGCAGCGTGTGGATATCATCGGCCAATGCCGTCAGTGGAAAGGTCTACGAGTGGCAGTCGTCAGTAGAGCAGTTCTTCAAGCTGAAGGACAGAGCCCAGGAGCTGGCCCTCTACAACATGCGGCTGGAGATGCAGCTGAGTCAGGTGCGCCAAGAACTGATGGACCTCAAGGGCGACACGGCTACGGCCGACAGCACGATGCAGTTTGTCAGTGACAATTTGCAGCTGCTGCCAGCCAAGGTGGTGAGCAACACCCTGCACCGCAATGACAACCTGATTACCATTGACCGCGGCAGCGCCGACGGCGTGGAACCCGACATGGGCATCATCTGCGGAACAGGACTAGTAGGCGCAGCCTTTCTGGTGGGCAGCCACTACACCGTGGTGCTGCCCCTGCTGAACTCCCGCTCACGCGTCAGTTGTGCCATCCGCGGCACGGGCTATTTTGGCTACCTGAAGTGGGACGGCAAGAGCGCCAGTGAGGTATATATGGAGGACGTGCCCCGCCACGCCCAGCTCAATGTAGGGCAGACAGTGGAAACCAGCGGTTACTCTGACATTTTCCCGCCGGGCATCACCGTTGGTTACATCACCGCCATTGGCAACTCTGCCGACGGTCTGTCGTACAGTCTGAAAATCAAGCTGGCCACTGATTTCGGCTGCCTGCGCGATGTGGGCGTCATCACTGACAAGAGCTTCTCAGAAAAGCTACAACTGCTCATGGTAGCACGCGATTCTCTCAAAACCCTCTAGCCTCAGCACTTTTGCAACTATGGATACACCGCGACGCTTCCTCTTGTTCTTCATCTTCTGCATGGCTCAGGCACTGGTGCTCAACCGCATCCAGCTGTTCAACTGCGCCACGCCCATGCTCTACGTCTATTTCGTCATCATGCTGCCACGCAACTATCCCCGCTGGGGAGCACTGCTGTGGGGCTTTGCCTTGGGCCTCATCGTCGACATATTCTCCAACACCCCAGGCGTGGGAGCCGCCTCCATGACGCTGGTGGGCTTCTTGCAGCCATTCCTCATCGAGCTTTTCCTGCCCCGCGATGCCGAGGAAAACATCAAGTCATCGGGCAAATCTCTGGGACTGGGCCACTTCTTCAGCCTGTCAGCCATCCTGACTTTCATTTTCTGCCTGATGTTCTTCTTGTTGGAGGCCTTCACTTTCTCCGACCTGGATTTCACCCTGCTGCGTGCTGCCAGTAGCGCACTGCTCACGCTGCTGATGATTCTGGCCCTAGAGGGCGTGAGGAACTAACAGCTCATCACTTAGGTTAACCATTTGGGGTACGATATGAAAGAGTACGGTCTGGAATACAGGAAGTTCGTTGTAGGAGGTGTAGCCATCTTCATTGTGGCAATCTACATCATCCGCCTGTTCACCCTTCAGCTGATGAGCGATGACTATAAGAAGAATGCCGACTCAAACGCCTTCCTGAAGAAAATTGACTACCCCTCGCGTGGCATTATCACTGACCGCAATGGCGAACTGCTGGTGTGGAATCAGCCCAGCTACGACATCATGGTGGTAGAGAACGAGGCTCGCAACCGCTTTGACACCCTGGAGTTCTGCCAGACGCTGGGTATCACCCGGCAGGAGTTCGACCAGCGCGTAGCCGCCATGCGCGACAAGCGCAAGAATCCCGGCTACTCGCGCTACACTCAGCAAATGCTCATCACCCAGCTCAGTGACCACGATTTCAGCGTCTTCCAGGAAAAGGCCTACCGCTTTCCGGGGTTCTACGTGCAGCGCCGAAGTGTGCGCCAGTATAAATACCCCTATGCAGCCCATGTGCTGGGCGATGTGGCAGAGGTGAGCGAATCTGACATTGAAGCCGATGACTACTATCAGCCCGGCGACTACATAGGCAAACTGGGCGTGGAGCGCTTCTATGAGAAACAACTGCGCGGCGTGAAAGGAGTGCAGATTCTGCTGCGCGATGCACACGGGCGCATACAGGGCAGCTACCAGAACGGCATCCTGGACCAGAAGCCCATCCCGGGAAAGAATCTCACCATGGCTATTGACAAAGACCTACAAGCCCTGGCCGAACGGCTGCTGGAGGGAAAGATAGGCAGCGTGGTGGCCATCGAGCCCAGCACAGGCGAGGTGCTGTGTATGGCCAGCTCACCCAGCTATGATCCCCGCATGATGGTGGGACGCCAACGCTCACAGAGCCATCGGCTACTGAGTCAAGACCCCTGGAAGCCCCTGCTCAACCGCAGCATCATGGGCCAGTATCCTCCCGGCTCCACCTTCAAGCCTACGCAGGGTTTGACGTTCCTCAGCGAAGGCATTATCACCGATAAGACCCCCTACCCCTGCTACCACGGCTTCGTGTTCAAGGGCCTTCGTGTGGGTTGCCACGGCCATGGCTCGCCACTACCGCTGGTACCTGCCATCAGCACGTCGTGCAACGGTTTCTTCTGCTGGGGGCTCTACTACATGCTGGGCAACACGGCCAAGTATGGCTCCGTGCAGGTCGCCATGAACCGATGGCGCGACTATATGGTCAGCATGGGCTTCGGCTATCCACTGGGCGTGGACCTGCCTGGCGAGAAGCGCGGCCTCATTCCCAATGCACAGTTCTATGATAACGCCTACAAAGGCGAATGGAGCGGACTGACCATCATATCCATTGCCATTGGCCAAGGTGAGGTGAATGCCACCCCCCTACAGATAGCCAACCTGGCCGCTACCATCGCCAATCGCGGCTATTTCATCACGCCCCATGTGGTCAAGAAAGTTGAAGGCGAGCCGCTGGACACGCTCTACACCAAACGCCGCTACACCATGGCCCCTAGCCAAAACTATGAGCTAATAGCAAAGGGCATGCGCTCAGCAGCCCTGGGGGGCACGTGCAAGGCACTGGGCCACTATGACTTCACCCCTTGCGGCAAAACAGGAACGGCCCAGAACAAGGGACATGACCACTCTGTCTTCATGGGCTTTGCGCCGATGGACTCAGCAAAGATTGCCGTCAGCGTCTATGTGGAGAACGGCGGATGGGGAGCCACCTATGGCGTGCCCATCGGCGGCCTCATCATGGAGCGCTATCTGAAGGGCGAGTTGTCGGAGGCTTCTGAGCGCAAGGCCACAGAAATACAAAACCGCCGCATAAACTACGGTGAGGGCGACCGCTAAACAAGAATAGAGACTAAGATGAGCAACGAGAAAAAAAGGGGTGTACTGCAGTCACTGGACTATTGGACCATTCTGATCTACCTCATTCTGCTGGGAGGAGGATGGATGAGCGTGTGCGGTGCCAGCTATGACTATAGTACCGATACTAACCTGCTGTCGCTCAGCACCCGCAGCGGCATGCAAATCGTGTGGATAGGCACGTCGCTGGTATTGGGTCTGCTGCTACTGCTACTCGACGATGAATATTATAAGCTTTTCGCCTATGTACTCTTCGGTCTGATACTCATACTGCTCTTCGGCACCATCTTCAACCCCCATAGCATCAAGGGCTCCCGATCATGGCTGGTGCTAGGACCCGTACGCCTGCAACCAGCCGAGTTTGCCAAGTTCGCCACAGCACTGGCCCTGGCCAAATTCATGTCAAAGCGCGACTACGACATCCACCGTCTGAAAGACTTCCTGAAGACACTAGCCTTCATCTTCGTGCCCATGTTTTTCATTGTGATGCAGCGTGAGACAGGTTCGGCGCTTGTCTTCTTTGCGTTCTTTCTCATGCTCTATCGTGAAGGAATGAGCGGCTCGGTGCTGTTCACTGCCGTGGCCATGGTGTTCTACTTCGTTGTTGGCATCCGCTATAGTGAGCCTTTCTTGTTAGAGACGCCCACCCACGTGGGCAGCTTCGTGGTGCTCCTGGCCATCCAGGTGTTCACCTCAATCATGGTCGGTGTTTACCTGCGCAACTGGCAGCAAGCCCTGATTGCGCTCATGGCCTGTCTGGGAGTGACGCTGGTCAGCCTGGCCTTCTCTCTCTACGTCATCCCTTTCAATGTCTACTGGATACAGATGACGCTGTGTGTGCTGCTTATCGTCTGGCTGTTGTGGCAGGCCGCGCTCTCGCGTCTGCGTCCCTATTTGTGGATAGCAGTTTTCGCCATCGGCTCGCTGACATTCTTCCATTGTGCGGACTATGGCCTGAACAATCTGCTGGAAAAGCACCAACGCACGCGCATCAATGTGCTGCTGGGCCTGGAGGAAGACCTGAGGGGAACGGGCTACAATGTGCACCAAAGCGAAATAGCCATCGGTTCTGGTGGACTGGGCGGCAAAGGTTTCCTGAACGGCACGCAGACCAAGCTGAAATACGTGCCCGAGCAGGACACTGACTTCATTTTTTGCACTGTAGGCGAGGAGGAAGGCTTCATCGGCGCCGCCGGCGTGCTCATCTTCTTCCTATTACTCATCCTGAGGCTGATTTATCTGGCTGAACGGCAGACCAGCAAATTTGGCCGCATATATGGCTACTGCGTACTGTCCATATTCCTATTCCACGTGTTCATCAATGTGGGAATGGTGCTCGGCCTGACGCCTGTCATTGGCATTCCACTGCCATTCTTCTCCTATGGCGGATCATCGCTTTGGGGATTCACCTTGCTGCTTTTCATTTTCCTCCGCATTGATGCAGGACGCAACTTGCAGCAGGCAAATATTTAGTCACGGGAGTGGTTTTTCTGAGAGCTCTGCGGTAACGCCCAAGTCGACGATACCCTCTATGCGCTCGCGGTTCATTCCATGAGTCACGGTGACGCTAAGTGTGTCATCAGCCAGAAGATTGGCCGAAGAAAGCTGGCAGCCATACTGGAACAGGCTAAGCCCCCTTCCCTTCACATTACCTTCCTCGTCGGTAATATGGAAATGAAGCGTATCAACGAATACTTCTCCTGAGGAATGCACTTGCTGCCTAGCAATGAGCAACAGCTGGGTGAAAGGGTAATAATTATTGACGCGCAGGTCGAGCCTCAGACAATAGTGGCCCGCAGAATCGACGGGAACGACAAAATGAAGCGAGTCCGCGCGTCGCCATCCCGCTTCATCCACATTCTCAAAGTGGCTGTAGAGAGGCCGGCGGCTGCAGGAGCTAAGCACCAATGCAGCCGCGGCCAGTATTATCATCAGGAAGTCAGTCCTTCTTAGGCTCATCCTTCTTCGGTTCTTCTTTTCTGGGTTTTTCTTTGGATGAATTGTCTTTACGGGCTTCGCCTGTCATTGTCTCATCCTTTCGGGGTCCATCACCTGGTGAGTGAGGCTTGGCCTTCTTCTTCTTTTTCTTCTTAGCCTTGTCAAAGCGGGTGATGCTGTCGCCAGCCAGCAGATCAACAGGTCCTTCAGGCTCCTTGAGCTGGTCGTCGGGCTGCAGGTTCAGGGGTTTCTCACCACGGCGGTTCATCTCCACAATCTCCTTTGCGCGCTGGCCCGTAATGGTCTCCAGATTAGCGGCTAAGCGCTTATCTGTGGAATAGGTCACCAATCCAGCCAGAATATCGCTCTTGAAATAATAGTAGTCGGCATCCTGTGTCTGTAGAACGACTTCTCGCGACGGCAGCTTACGTCCGTGCTCAATGTAGTCGTCCACCTCGTAATTCAGGCAGCATTTCAACTTGGCGCACATGCCCGCCAGTTTCTGGGGATTGAGCGAGATGTCCTGAAAGCGGGCAGCCGCAGTGCTGACTGACACAAAATTCTTCATCCATGTGGCACAACACAGTTCGCGTCCACAAGGGCCAGTTCCGCCTATGCGTCCAGCCTCCTGCCGGGCGCCAATCTGCTTCATCTCAATTCGCACATGGAACGCGGCAGCCAAATCTTTAATCAGCTGGCGGAAGTCCACGCGTTCGTCGGCTATATAGTAGAAAATGGCCTTCTGCCCATCGCCCTGGTATTCCACATCGCCGATTTTCATCTGCAGTCCCAGCCGCTTGGCTATCTCGCGGCTCTCAATCATTGTCTCATGCTCGCGCGCCTTGGCTTCATGGAACTTGTCCATATCGCTCTGTCGAGCCATGCGATAGATGCGCTTAATGTCGTCGGCACTCTTCAGGTTGGCCTTTTTCAGTTGCAGATTTACCAGGCGACCCGTCAGCGTCACCACGCCGATGTCGTGCCCCGGGCTAGCCTCCACGGCCACTACATCGCCCTTCTTCAGCGGCAGATTGTTGATATTATGGTAATATCCCTTGCGGGTGTGCTTGAACTGCACCTCCACCAGATCGGTGCTCTCAGCATTGCCGGGCACGTCGGCCAGCCAGTCGTAAGTATTCAGTTGCCTGTCCTGTCGTCCTATGGCAGCCGAACAAAGACCGCGGTCACAGCCGGTTCGTATGGGGTATTCTCTTTTCTTATCCATGCTATTTCAGAGGTTTGTTATCAGGTAATATATAATATATGTGGGGTATTACTTTTGAATGAGCAGCACTATCATCTGCAGGGCCAGGTGGAAGAACACAATCTTGGCGTTGGCATTCTGCCCAATGTCACGGATGGCCCGGTTCACCAGATCGGTGATGGCCAGTATGTTGGCTTCATTGATGAAGCGGGCGAAGTTCCGGGCGAAGTTCTCCTCTTCCTGCGTCATATAGCAGAGATCAGCGCAGCTGAAGTTATACATAAAGCTTTCACGGGCCATGTGCAGGAAGTAGGCCAGGAACCGTTTCTGCTTCTCCCGACCGAAAGCCGCCATGGTCTCGCTCCACCCCTTCATGCCCTTCACATCACGGCGATAGGCCTGGCGCATCAGCAGGATGAAGAGGTCCAGGAACTGCTCGTTCTCGGTGCCTGCCTGCAACTCCTGCAGGGCTTTCAGCCACGAGCCATTGGCCAGGCGGGCCAGCCGCTGCGCTTGTGAGGCATCAATCCCTCGGCGCTCCACCAGCGCCTGGGCTATGACGGCAGTGGGCAGTTTTTTCACATCAATGCGCTGCACTCTGCTGCGAATGGTCTCCAGCAGTTTGTCGGGCTCCTCGCAGGCCATCAGGAAGACGGTCTGCCGAGGTGGTTCCTCAATGAGTTTCAACAGTTTGTTGGCGCATTCAATGTTCATGCGCTCTGGTAGCCAGATGATGCTTACCTTATAGCCGCCCTGACTGGATTTCAGCGACAGCTTGCGCACCAGCTCATCACTCTCACCTGCAGTGATGATGGCTTGCTGGTTTTCTGTACCGATGGCCAGCAGCCATTCATCCATGGAGAAATAGGGTCCCTGCATCAGCAGCTCATGCCAGTCGCGAGCAAAATCATCGCTGACGGGCTTGTGCTCAGGGCTCATGGAAGGCAGCTTAATGGTGGGATAGGTGAAGTGCAGATCAGGATGCTCCAGCTTTCGCAGCATGGGGTTCTCAGCAGCCCCGGCATTCCCTTTGTCTTTCGACAGTAGGTAGCAGCCGAACGCAATGGCCAGGGCAAGCTTTCCCACGCCTTGTGCTCCGCAGAACATGATGGCATGGGGCAGACGGTCTTCGCTGACCATCTGCAGCAAGCGCTCCTTGCACTCGTCCTGTCCTATCACTTCGCTGAATGTCATTCTTTCTTCTTTTTTGTCCTAGGCTTCCTAGAGATTCTAGATATACTAGATTGGCTAGAAAGAACTGGCTCCATTCTATTTTAGCAGGCGCTTGGTGATTTCCACCACCGCGTCAACAGCGCCCATGGTGTAGAAATGAATGTCGCAAATGCCCTGTTCATACAGTTCGCGGCACTGCTGGGTGGTCCACTCAATGCCCAGCCGCGAGGCATCGTCGTCGGTCTTGCATTTCACGATTTCCCTTGCCAGTGGCTCGGGAATATCGCAGTGGAACGTGCGGGGCACCACCGTCAGCTGGTTTAGTTTAGCCAGCGGTTTGATGCCAGGTATGATGGGGATGGTGATGCCCATCTGACGGGCTTTCTCCACAAAATCAAAAAACTTCTGATTGTCAAAGAACAGCTGTGTCACTGCATACTGGGCGCCCAGACGCTGCTTCTCCAACAGCCAGTGCATATCGCTTTCCAAGTTGGGTGCTTCCTCATGCTTCTCAGGATAGCAGGCCACACCGATGTCGAACTTCGGCCCGGGATTCTTGATGGGCGAGCCGTCAGCAAAGAATCCGTCGTTGAATCGCTGCACCTGCCTGATGAGGTCGGTGGTGTGGGCATGTCCGCCAGGTGTAGGCTGGAAGGTGCGGTCGTCCTTGGCCTTGTCACCACGCAGCAGCAACAAGTCGGTGATGCCCAGGAACTGCAAGTCCAGCAGTTCATACTCAATATCCTCCACGGTGACACCACTACAGATGACGTGCGGCTGCACGGTGACGCCAAAGCGCTGCTGGATGGCTGCTGCCACGGCAATGGTGCCGGGCCGGCGGCGCAGGCGCAGACGCTCATAGTGCCCACCAGCCAGTTCGCGGTAGACGTATTCCGAATGATGGGTGGTGATATTGATGAAAGCGGGCTGCAGCTCGCATAGCTTCTCTATGTCACGGAACAGTGTGTCGGTGCCCGTCCCCTTCAGTGGGGGGAGCACCTCAAATGAGAACTGGCGTTCTCCGCCGCTTTGCTTGACTTTCTCTGCTACTGCCATTCTTTTTCAGTTTAGCGCATTTGGCTGCAAAATTACTAAAAAGAAATGACATGGCCGCATACTTTCATTTTTTTTTCTTCTTTACCTGTTCATCCTACTGTCCAGCCAGGCCTGAAAAGCGGGCAGGTAGGCATCGGTGATGTGGATGATTTCTTCACCTATGTAGACGCAGTCATTGCGATCCACCTTTCTAATGTGCTGCATGGCCACGACGTAGCTGCGGCTGATGCGCATAAACAATTCGGGGGGTAGCATCTCTTCCACCGCTTTCATGGTCATGTGGGTAATCAGCGGTCTCTTCTCGTCGGCCATGTAGAACATGACATAGTCTTTCATACCGCTGACGTAAAGAATCTTCGACAGAGCCAACTGCCGTAGCTCCCCATCCACACGTATGAAGATGGTCGAGGCGCCGTCAGGCTTTGCACCACTGGAGACGGAGGTGTGGCCGAACCATTCGCGCGCCTTGTCAATGGCGGCCAGGAACTTGCTGTAGCGGATGGGCTTTAGCAGGAAGTCGAGCGCCTTCACCTCGTAGCTTTCAAAGGCATACTCCTTGAAAGCTGTGGTGAAAATTATGCGGGTCTGTGGGGGCACTATACGGGCCAGCTCCATGCCGTTCAGGTCGGGCATCTGGATGTCGAGGAACACCAGGTCGGCCTGTCCTTCCTTGATGGCCTGAGCGCCCTGCACCGAATCTGTGAAGGAAGCCAGCAGCTCCAGGCCGGGAGTTTTCTCCACAAAAGATTCCAACAGGCGCACAGCCAGCGGTTCGTCGTCAATGATGACACATTTCATAGCACTATTGTGATTGGAGGATGATATGTGAATAATAGGTGCCGCCATTGTCGCAAATGCCCTGCTCCCAGGTGTATTTCTCAGGATAGAGCAGGTCCAGGCGCCGGCGGGTGTTCTCTATGCCTATGCCGCTTCCGCTGCGATCGGTGGGAGCCTTGGGGAAGTTGCTGTTGCGGCAGTCAAAGACGATTTCTCCATTGGAATGCTGCACCATACTGATTTTGATGAACGACGGATTATAGTTGCTCACACCATGCTTGAAGGCATTCTCTATGAGCGAGATGAACAACAGCGGGGCAATGTCCGACTGCGAGTTACTGACGTCGAACTGCTCGCTGACCACCGTCTGCCTACTGACGCGCAGCTTCATCAGGGCTATGTAGTTCTGCATGAACTCCACTTCCCCCTGCAGGGGCACCACTTTCTTGTTCGTCTCATACATGGCGTAGCGCAGCAGATCGCTCAGCTGTGCGATGGCCTCCTGCGTGGCCTCACCGTCAATGGCAGCCAAGCTGGAGATATTGTTCAGCGTGTTGAACAGGAAGTGTGGGTTGATCTGGTTCTTCAGCCACGCAAGCTCAGCCTCGGTGTGCTTGGTCTTTTCCTCCTGCAACTGCTCGCGGATGCGCCTTACCCGGATGAAATGGCGGATGCCCAGCGCCGTGGCTATCATGGCGCAGTTGAGCAGGAAATAGACAAAGAAGCCAATGCCCATGCCCAACCAGGCCATGGCAGGCATCTCGGGGGCATAGTCGCCAATATTGATGAGCCCCCAGTTCAGTACTACCATCACCACCAAATTGGCCAAGGCAAACCATCCGTAGCGGCGGTGCTGGAACAGCCAGCGGTCGAAAACGTAGAAGTTGGAGAAATAGAGCAGCATGGGCGACTGGAGCATGCCGTAGGTCATCATGGCCGTGTTCTTGGCATAGTCCCAGTTGCGGGTGAGCAGCCACGATGCGAGCACGGGCAACAGCAGTACTGCTGCCCATGCTCCCACTTGGATGCCGAAGACTATCCAGTCTTTCTTGTTTGGTTTTTCCATATCAATTAGCCATGTTGCCGACGCCTTGAATCACTTCGCCCTGCGACTTCTGTTCAATGTAATCGCTCTCTATTCGCGTCTGATGCTGCTGGAACTGCTTCTTGGTGTTGCCGAAGGTGTAGCTCACGGTGAAGCTGACGCTATAGATGGGTACGCTGATGTCCATGTGGTTGACGAAAGTGTTGCTGCGGCTCATGGTCTCCATCTTCAGGCAGCCACCGTCGTTCAGTCCCGTAAGGCCCTGCAGGCCCAGCGTGAGCTTCTCATTGAAGAAGGACTTCGTCAGATTGCCAATGAGCAAGTTTGCACCGCTGCTCCACCCCTGCAGGGTGTAGGTCTTCGACTGGCTGATGACGTAGGCACCGAGTTTCAGCTGCCAGGGCAGTGTTTGCTGCACGCCGGCCATCAGGTTGTACTGCCAGCCGTTGTTGCGGGCGTCGATGGCGTCGGAGCGCAGGTCAACGTAGCTCACGCCACCGTTCACGAACAGGCGGGTGTTCTTGTGGGCCAGCCAGTTCACGTAGCCATTCAGGGCTGTCTGGTGGCGATGGCCCAGGTTGCCGTAAGTGGTGTTCAGCATTCCAGCCTTTTCGAAGCTATACTGCTCGATGCCGTTGTCGCTGAAGTTGTGGCTCAGATTCAGGTTGAGCATCAGCTTGGTGCTGAAGGCGTTGAATACCAGTCCTACGTTATGGGTCTTCTCCACTTCCAGGTCGCTGTTACCGTAGGTGAGTGCCAACGGGTTGGAGCGGTCTACATAGGGATTCAGGTAGGTGATGCCGGGACGTGATATGCGCATGTTGTAGGTCAGGCCCATATTCATGGTGGGAGCCAGCGAATAGCTCAGGCTGGCCGAGGGCACCAGATTGCCATAGTCGGTCGAGAAGTCATTCCCCAGTCCCTGATGATACTCCACGTCCTGCCACGTGTGCTCATAGCGCACGCCGGCTTTGGCTCCCAGACTGCCCCATTTGCCCTCATACTCGGCGTAGGCAGCTCCCACGCGGTTCTTGTGCTCATAGTCAGAGCTGAGCATGGGCTGGTAGGCACCTGCCAGGTAGTAGTCGGCATCACTGGTAGCCTGGCGCATCATCAGCTTGGCACCCAAGTTCAGGGTGTGGCTGACACTGCTGCCAATGCCTGCTGAGCCTAGCGGCATGGTGTAGTCGGCCTGGAAGGTGTGCTCGGTGGTCTTCTCATGGTTGTCAGAGAAGCGGTCGGTGGCGTCAATGGGCAGAGCACCCTGGCTTTCAAAGTCGTTGTAGGTCTCACTATGGTTGGGGCTGTAGCTCAGCTGATAGGCCAGGGCCACCCAGCTGGTGCGCTCGCGGTTGAAGAAGCGCTGATAGTCAATTGAGCCGCTGAAACTGGTCTGACGGTTCTTCATGTTCATGTCACTGCCATAGGTGAACGCACCACCATTGGTGGTGAACGAGCCTCCTGCCGGTAGCATGGTCAGCGTGTTGCGCGTCCAGCCCGTGTTTTTCATCTGCATGCTGGTAATCTGGGCCGTCAGGCCAAGGCTGCTCACGGAGTCGAGGTCGTAGCCCAGTGAGAGGTTTCCCATCGTGAAAGGCAGGCTCGTCTTCGTACGGCTCTCAGTGAGTTGCACCATGGAGGGCTGCTCCATTTCCTGGGTCACCTTCGGCGTGCCGGGCTTCATCTGGCTGTACATGGCATTGGCGCTGTAGCTCAGCTTGCCCTGCTGGCCGCTGAAGAAGGCTCCCCCACCCCATCCGGTGGTACCGGCCTGTGCACGCAGGCTGCCGTTGTAGCCGTTCATGCTGGCCTGCCCGGCTCCGCCCATGGCTTCTTTGTTGAGCACAATATTCAGCACGCCTGTGGCGCCCTCGGCGTCATATTTGGCTCCGGGGTTGGTCACCACTTCAATGCTCTTCACAGCCGAGGCGGGCATATTCTTGAAAATCACGGAGGGATTGGACGAGAACATCAGGTTGGGCTTTCCATCCACATAGACCTTGAAGGCCGACGAGCCGTTCACGGATATGTTGTCCTGTCCGTCCACGGTGACCATGGGCACCTTGCGAAGCATGTCTAGCACGGTGCTGGCCTTGGCATCGTCGTCTTCGGCCACATTGTAGCTCATCTTGTCCACTTCCATCTTCACCAGCGGCTTCTGGGCCACCACTTCTATGCCTTTCAGTGCCGTGGCGCTCTCCTTGATATACAGTGTGCCCAAGTCCAGCACGCCGCTGCCTGTCAGCTCCGCGCTCTTGCGCAGCTCTTCCTTGCCTATGCTGCTGAACACCAGGTCATACTTTCCTTTTCCATTCACTTCGCGGCTGAAGTGTCCGTCCACATCCGTGAGGAACGAGGCAACGGGCTTGTCGTGCGAACCGCTTTTCATCACGCGCACGGTGGCATAAGGCTCGCCCTCATTGAGTGTCTGGTCCATCAGCACGCCTTTCACTGTTGTCTGGGCCGACATCATCAGTGTGGTCAGCCCCATCACGAAAGTAAGAATAAACTTTTTCATTGTCATACTTCTTCTTTTTCTTTTAGTCCTTTTCTGCTGCAAAAGTACTACATACTTTGTTGCCGTCAAAGCAGAATTCGACGAAATGCAGCTATTTCTTCGACGAAATCATGCAGCAGATGCCACTCAAAGCTGTTCAATGGCTAAAGGCGTTGCAAAGATACACCAAAAAAGGAATCATCCACTACGAAATGCCGCTTTTTAGCATTCTTTAAGGGTATCATTTTTCGAATTATCCTCCTCAGTTCAGTGTTGCAAGGGCAAAACAGAAGGGACGGGGTTTGCCTTTTCTGGCATTCCAATAAAAAAAAGTGGAAAAACCACACGTATTTGAAAAAAAATGTGTAAGTTTGCAGTCGCAATCTATAAACTAACATCTATAATACCTATGAAACGAATTCTATCCGTTGCCGCATTGGCCTGCACCATCGCGCTTTCCGGCCATGCACAGAAGCAGCAGGCATCAGCCGGCTACCCCATCAGCCCAGTGCCCTTCACCAGTGTGAAAGTGACGCCCGGCACGTTCTGGGGACAGCGACTGGAGGCCAGCCGCAATGTCACCGTGCCCCTGGCTTTCTCGAAATGCGAAAGCGAAGGCCGCTACAAGAACTTTGAGAATGCTGCCGCCCACCTGAAGGACCCCTCGAAGGTGTTCAAGGTGAACGGCGTGGGCTACAGCTTTGACGATACTGACCCCTACAAGACCATTGAGGGCGCCAGCTACCTGCTGCAGACTTATCCCGACAAGCAGCTGCGCCACTACGTGGACTCCGTCATCGACATTATTGCCACGGCACAGGAACCCGACGGATACCTCTACACAGCACGCACCCAGAACCCCGGCAATCCGCACCACTGGGCAGGCCCCACACGCTGGGTGAAAGAGGAAGACCTGAGCCACGAGTTGTACAACCTGGGCCACATGGTGGAGGGTGCCATTGCCCACTATCAGGCCACGGGCAGCCGCAAATTCCTGGACATTGCCATCCGCTATGCTGACGTGGTGTGCAAGGAGGTGGGACCCAACCCTGGCCAAGTCTGCGTGGTGCCCGGTCACCAGATTGCCGAGATGGCACTGGCCAAGCTCTACCTGGTCACAGGCGAGAAGAAATACCTGGACGAAGCCAAGTTCTTCCTGGACTACCGCGGAAAGACCACCATCAAGCACGAATACTCGCAGGCTCACAAGCCCGTGGTTCTGCAGGATGAGGCCGTGGGACACGCCGTTCGCGCCGCATACATGTATGCAGGCATGGCCGACGTGGCTGCACTGACAGGCGACGAGGGCTACATCCACGCCATTGACGCCATCTGGGACAATATCGTCACTAAGAAGCTGTACATCACGGGCGGCATAGGCGCCACGGCCAGCGGCGAGGCCTTCGGACCCAACTACTACCTGCCCAACATGAGTGCCTATTGCGAGACTTGTGCCGCCATTGGCAATGTCTACGTGAACTACCGTCTGTTCCTGCTGCATGGTCAGTCAAAATACTATGACGTGCTGGAGCGCACGCTCTACAACGGCCTCATCAGCGGCGTCAGCCTGGACGGCGGCGGGTTCTTCTATCCCAACGTGCTCGAATCCATGGGCGAGCGCCAGCGCCAGGCCTGGTTTGGCTGTGCCTGCTGCCCATCGAACATCTGCCGCTTCATCCCCTCGCTGCCCGGCTATGTCTATGCAGTGAAGGACCGCAACGTCTATGTCAACTTGTTCCTGGGCAACAGCTCTACGCTGAAAGTGCAGGGCAAGCAGGTGAGCCTGAGCCAGCAGACCAACTACCCCTGGGACGGCGACATCAATATCAGCGTGGACAAGAACCAGGCAGGGCAGTTTGCCTTGAAGATTCGCATTCCCGGCTGGGTGAAGGGACAAGTGGTGCCCAGCGACCTCTACAGCTATAGCGACAACAAGCGCCTGGCCGCCACCTGCACCGTGAACGGCGAGAACGTGGCCGTCACCACCACTGAGGACGGCTACCTCACCATTGACCGAAAATGGAAGAAGGGCGACCGCGTGCAGCTGCACTTCGACATGGAGCCCCGCACCGTCCGCGCCAATGAGAAGGTGGAGCAGGACCGCGGCATGATCAGCATTGAGCGCGGCCCCATCGTGTACTGCGCAGAGGCCGTGGACAATGACTTCGACATCATGTCGGCGCTGATGAACCAGCAGCCCCGCTTCGAGGTGCTCAGCAATCAGGACTTCCGCATCAAGGCTGCCGACGGCGAGCACACTTATCAGCTGACCAAGTTGGTGACCGACGCACAGACACTGAAGTTTGACAAGGAGGGACGCCTGGCCACACAGAACGTGCGCCTGACCATGATTCCCTACTACGCCTGGTGCCACCGCGAGCGCGGCAGCATGAAGGTGTGGCTATCGCAAGACCTGCGCGCCACACGCCCACAGGAGCCTCCCACACTGGCATCACAGAGCAAGATTGGCAGCAGCATGCGACTGCCCTCGCTGAGCAGCATCAACGACCGGCTGGTGCCCAAGAACGGCGACGACCGCTCAATTCCCTACACCCACTGGTGGCCCAAGCAGGGCTCAACGGAGTGGATCAGCTACACCTTCCCCGAGGAGGCCACCGTGCAATCGAGCACCGTCTATTGGTATGACGACCAGCCCTGGCAGGGATGCAAAGTGCCCGACGCCTGGAGGCTCTTCTACAAGGATGCTCAAGGACAGTGGCAACCCGTGAAGAATCCCGACGGCTATCCCGTGGCCAAGGGTGCCCCCTGCACCGTGAACTTTGACCCCGTGAAGACCACCGCCGTGAAACTGGAGGTAGATATCAACAAGGACAAGTCGGCCGGCGTCTTTGAATGGTCAGTCAGATAACCTGCGAATGGGGTTGTGACCAGTTTGGCACAACCCCATTTAAATGCCTCATTGCGCACGCGCGATATAGTAGGACGAAAGAATGTGCTACAAGTGCTACCGACAGCCGTAACGCACTGAATAACAACATTTTGCTGGTGCATTTTGACTTTCAGAAAATGCTACTGGAAAAGCTACTGGCAGGGGCGAATATCCAGTTGCACATTTAGGAACTTTTGTGCAGAAATGAGACATACAGAAAAGTTGCGCCCTACTTTTCTGTATGTCTCATCGGGAATTTTTCATGTGGCGCCGACTTTTTGAAAAATGGCGTCGACTTTTTGAAAAACGGCGCCGCCGTTTTGGAAAATCTCGTTGACTTTTTGGAAAAACTCGTTGACTTTTTGGAAAATCTCGCCGCCATTTTGTGGTTTGGACAGGTAGGGTGCTCGCCGGTAGCACTTGTAGCATTTTCGGTAGCACTTCTGAGAGGTCAATTTGCACCCGTAAGCATCACAACGTCAGATGGTTAGCGCCGCCAGTAGCACTTGTAGCACCTTCTTTCGCGCTATATATACACGCGCGTGCGAAAGAAAAGCGTGTGGCCATCATGCGGCTCTGCACATGGTGCCGACGGCAAAATCATTACCTTTGCTTTTCTGGTT
>CAMNJH010000053.1 GCA_946541275.1 uncultured Prevotellaceae bacterium | reverse complement strand
GGGCGCGGACTTTTCTCTATGTCTCATTTTTGCACAAAAGGCCAGGAATGTGCAGGCTATGGGAGGGGGAAATAGTAGCATTTTCGGTAGCATTTAGCCAAGGGCCAAAATGCACCCACAAATCACTGTATTACAAGATGTTATAAGCAGCAGTAGCACTTGTAGCACTTTTTTTGTTCCATTATTACGCGCGTGCGCGCGTCGGTACACTCAGAAACGGCAGATGAGCTGCACTTCGGCGTCGGTCTGGTGCGAGTGATTGATTTCCTGCAGGCTGCTGCCTATGTGCGAGCGATTAAAATAGTTGGTATAACCCAGGCGGGCAGCCAGCCGCCAGTGGGCAGGCAGGTCAAGACGGCCCTGCAGGAAGAGGCGCAGGCCCTGACCATAGAAAGAAGGAAAATAGAACTCATGCTGCAGCTGCCGCTCGTAGACGTAGATGCTGCTCTGGAAGGAATCGGTGTTGAAGAGGGCAGCCATGGCACTCAGCTGCAGCCCGCAGCCGCCTTTCTGCGTGTTCCAAGCCCCATGCTGGCTCACCATCCATCCGTTGCTGCGTTGCTTGTAGCGGGTGAATGCCAGGTCCAGCTGCGTCTTCGCCGTCCAGTCGTGGCCACTGTTGTAGGACACGGCCAGCCGCTGCCTGTGCTCATTGCTGGCCATGATGGCCGTCTTCTCACTGTTGTCTTTCTGTCTGAGGTGTGAGCGGTGGCGGGCGGTCAGCGTCCAGCGCCTCAGCTGATAGGTGGCCTGCACCATGAAATCGTAGGCCTCTGACGTCAGTGATGCCTGATAGCGTGCCCAGGGGAAGTAGGCATAGTCGGCGTATCCCTGCAGGCGCAGGTGGGGCAACGGATTGCAGGTGACACCCAGGTAGATGCCGCTCTCGTTCTGGGGTCGTGAGCTCTCGCCGAAGCTATGACCGTAGAGCGATGTATAGCGATAGCTGTAGAAACGCTGCAAGGCCAACAGACTGATGCGCGCAGAGGGCTGGTAGCTGAGCGCGTTGACGGTGGCCAGGGCTCCGTGCGCGTCGGTGGCCGTCTCGCCGCTCAGAGCCAGGCGGAAGCGTTGATAAGCGTAGTCAGCACTGAGGTTCGTGAAGTGGCGACCATGGGCATAGTGGCGGCGGTAGAGCGTCTGCCGCTGCGGTTCCAGGCTGCGGTCCAGCTCCGAGCAGACGGCGGTGGCCCCCAGCCGCAGGGCTCCCTGGCGGAAGGCCACGTGCGTGCCGGCGCTGCTGATGTGGGTGTTGCCCTTCTTCGCCATCTCCGTGGGTGTGCGGTGATAGCCACTGGTGATGAGCGTCTGCGCCTGACCGTTGGCATTCAGCGTGGCATCCATGGCACGACGGCTGGCGAAGGCCGTGAGCTGTAACGAGCGGTCGGCCCTGGCGGGACGGGGCAACAGGCTGACGGTGGCGGCGGCGCCCTGAAAATAGTCGGCCTCTGAGCGCGAGCCGTGAGGGCGCAGTACGTTTGTGGTGCGGCCCAGGTTCTGCAGCGTGGCCAGCTTGCCCAGCTGGAAGCTCTGCCCCAGCACCAGTCCCATGCCCGCTGACAGCTTGTATTTGCCAACCACCAGCTGGCTGAGACGGCCCCAATTGCGGAGCTGCAGGTAGTAGGAGTAATAGTCATAGCCCCAGCTGTTTCCTTTGGCAAAGAGGGGCTCGCCTGCGTCCTGCGCTGCCACCAGTCCCAGCCGTAAATGGTTTCGGCTGCTCAGCTCATAGCGCAGGGTGTGCCTGTAGGGATAGCCCAGGTAGCCGTTGCGGTCGCCCCGTCGCTGGTAGAAGGGCACCCGCACGGTGGCCGACAGCGTGTGGCGGGCGCTGTGCAGCAGGGAGTCAAGGGAAGGCATGGAAATGGGATGCCGGACCGCTGAAGGGTCGACGTAGACAAAGAAGGGCAGCAGCGACAGCTGTGGCCAGTCAAGCGTGCGAATCATGCGCAGCTCGGCCAGTGAGCGCATGGGACCGTAGTGGTACAAATAGTCCTGTATGTCCATCACCTGCTGAGCCGTGAGGAAGGGCAGCTGCTCCAGCTCTTCGCGGGTGGCGCTGTTCAGGTCAAAAGGATGACTGGCCAGCTGCTCCAACAGCTCATAGCTGTCGTGAAGCAACTGGCCAGACAGGTCATTATCCGCACCTGCGGCCTCGTCGGCCATCATCTCTTCCAGGGCTACGACTTCATCGAGCACCTGCTGCCACGATTGTGCCCGGACAAGCAGGACACAGGACCACAACAAGAGCAGGACGACAAGGCGCATCGCAGGGAGGCTGAACTACTCGCTCTTCTTTCCGATGAAATAGGCGGCAATTGCTGCCAACAGATACACCCACACGGATGCAAGGCCATCATCAATGAAGGAATAGAGAATAAACACGCACCACAGGCAGATGGGGAAAGCATACACCACCGATGGCGGGAACTTGGTGATGGGCTTCAGGGGCTCCAGCACCTTGGTATCGCGGTAGGCATAGATGCAAAGATAGATGGGCGTGAGCAGGAACAACACCAGGAAGATGTAGCCCAGCCAACCTATTCCATAACCCTTTGTCAGCATTTCCCAGGGTGTGCTGCCCCCTAATTTGAAGAGGAAGAAGGCCAACAGCATCACAATGGCTGCAATCACAGTGTACAAACTGCTTTGTTCTTTAGTGAATTTGTCCATAGTCAAGAATGTTTAATTGGTTAATAATGATATGAGAAAAAGAAAATGTTGGATCACTTGGGATGCCACAGGCTGAGCACCGCCGTGACGACGGCCACGAGCAGATAGAGCCAGAGGCCCAGGCCCGGCGACGGGCGGCTGGCCAGCGAAAGCAGGACAATGAGCACCAGCGAGACGGCAATGGGCAGCATGGCCACCAGTCGTGACACATGGCGGCGCAGCAGGATGGCCCCGGCCAGCAACACCGGCGCAATGACCAGTCCGGCCAGCAGGACATAGCCCAGACACTGGCTGAACGTGCCATGGACAAGGCGTCCTATCTTATGGGGCAGCACGTCGATGGTGAACTGATAGCTCATCAGATTGACCAGCGGCAGCAATACGGTCACCAGCAGCATGGCAGCACAGCCGGTCAGCATGAGCAGCCGGGCCGTGGTGGCCAGCTGATGGCGCTGGGCTGGCTGATGGTTGGATGGATGTAGCTGTGTACTGTTTTCTTCTTCCATAAGGCTATAGTTCTATGTCCGACAATATCTTGCGTGTGGCTCCTGCCAGGCTCTCCACGTAGGCACCAGCCTGCTGTCCGGCCTGTTGCAGATAGGCCTGGTCACGGCTGAAGCGCTCCATGAGCTGCTGGAATTCATCATAGTTCTTAATCTCAAGTCCGCCGCCGCATTGCTTCAGCCCCTGGGCCTCCTGGAATTTCTGGTTCTCAGGGCCGAAGATGACGGGCTTGGCCCAGACGGCAGCCTCGAGCGTGTTGTGGATGCTGACGCCGAATCCGCCGCCCACATAGGTGACGGTGGCATAGCGGTAGATGCTGCTGAGCAGGCCGAAGCAGTCGATGATGAGGACCGAAACATCTCCTGCACCCGTGGGGGATGCAATGGCCTGCAGCAGCTGTGAATAGCGGATGGAGGTCCTTCCATTCAGCAACTTCTCTATCTGCTTCAAATGGTCTTCGCCAATGACATGGGGGGCGATGATGAGCTTCCATTCCGGGTGCTCATTGAAGTAGCGGATGAAGATTTCCTCGTCAGGGGGCCACGAAGAACCCGCGACGAAGATTTTAGCGCCGCTGCCAAACAGCAGGTCTATCATATCGACCTTGGGCAATGACAGTGGGGCCGCCATCTCCTTGATTTGCAGAACGCGGTCGAAGCGGGTGTCGCCGACCACGGTGGTATTGTTGATGCCGATGCTGGACAGCAACTGGCGGCTCTTATCGTTCTGCACGTAGAAATGGGTGAAACACTTCAGCACATGGCCGTACTGCCGGCCATACCAGCGAAAGAACACCTGGCCCTCACGGAAGATGCTGCTGACGCTGTAGAGGGGCACCCCGCGGTGCTTCAGGATGTGCAGATAGTTGTACCAGAACTCGTACTTGATGAAGAAGGCCATCTCAGGACGTATCAGGCGCAGGAAGCGGCGGGCATTGCGAATGGTGTCCAGGGGAAGGTAGCAGATGATGTCGGCCCCCTCGTAGTTCTTGCGCACCTCGTATCCCGATGGAGAGAAGAAGGTGAGCAGGATTTTCAGCTCGGGATGGTCGCGCCTGAGCTGCTCCATGAGCGGGCGCCCCTGTTCGAACTCGCCCAGGGAGGCGGCATGGAACCACACATAGCGCGCGTTGGGGTCTACCTGTTCACGAAGCACGCGGAAAGCGTCGCGCTCACCACGCCACATTTTCCTCACCTTCTCATTGAAGCGGCTGTAGACGGCCACTCCCAGCAGGTACGCGTATATGATGATATTATACATTACTCTCTTTCTTTCCTAGGGTTTCTAGCCTATCCAGATGATCTGGACAAGCTAGGAAGATGAACAGGGGCTAGCCCAGCACCTCAATGGCCTTCCTGGTGCGACGCAGAGTTTCCTCCTTGCCCAGGAAAGCGGAAATGTCGAACATACCGGGACCCTTACCCTCGCCCACCAGCGCCAGGCGCCAGGCGTTCATCACATTGCCCAGCTTCAACTCCTGCTGCTCAATCCAGGCGTGAACCACCTGCTCCTGATTCTCCAGCGAGAAGTCATCAAGCTGCTCCAACACGGCGCACAGGGCAGTGAGCGTCTGGGCGGAGTCTTCCTTCCAGCGCTTCTTGGCCGTCTTCTCATCGTACTGTGTGGGAGCCTCGAAGAAGAACGAGCACAGGGGCCACAACTCTTTGACGAATGACACACGGTCCTTCATCATGGCGACAACCTGAGTGATGCGCTCCAGCGAGTCCTTCACGCCGTGCTCGCGGCAGATGGGCTCAAACAGGGCGGCTATCTCAGCAGCGCTCTTCCTCAAAATATACTCATGGTTGAACCAAATGCCCTTCTCATAAGCAAACTTGGCACCGGCCTTTGAGCACTTGGTAATGTCGAACAACGGCACCAGCTCATCAAGCGTGAACAACTCCTGCTCGCCGCCAGGATTCCAACCCAGCAGCGCCAGGAAATTGACCACGGCCTCGGGGAAGTAGCCCTGCTCACGATAGCCTGTAGCGGTGACATGGCCGTCGGCGTCCTTCCAGTCCAGCGGGAACACGGGGAAGCCCAGCCGGTCGCCGTCGCGCTTGCTCAGCTTGCCCTTGCCATCGGGCTTCAGCAGCAGGGGCAGATGGGCAAAGCGGGGCATGGTGTCCTGCCATCCAAAGGCCTGATAGAGCAGCACATGGAGCGGTGCAGAGGGCAGCCACTCCTCGCCACGAATGACATGGGTGATCTCCATCAGGTGGTCGTCAACGATGTTGGCCAGATGATAGGTGGGCAACTGGTCGGCACTCTTGAAGAGCACCTTGTCGTCCAGGATGTCGCTCTTCACGTGCACCTCGCCACGAATCATGTCGTCCACCAGCACCTCCTGCCCGGCGTCAATCTTGAAGCGCACCACATACTGGCAGCCCTCGGCAATGAGGCGGTCCACCTCTTCCTTGGGCAGCGTGAGCGAGTTGCGCATCTGCAGTCGCGTGTGATTGTCGTATTGGAAGTTATCGGTATCCTTGCGCTTCTGCTCCAGTTCCTCGGGGGTATCGAAAGCGATGTAGGCCTTGCCGCCATCCAGCAGTTGCTGCACGTATTTCTTGTAAATGTCGCGGCGCTCGCTCTGCCGGTAAGGGCCATACTGGCCACCGAAGCTGACACCCTCATCAAACTGGATACCCAGCCAGCGGAAAGCCTCGATGATGTAGTCCTCGGCGCCGGGAACAAAACGGGTGCTGTCAGTATCTTCAATGCGGAAAACCAAATCGCCGCCATGCTGACGGGCGAACAGATAATTGTACAAGGCGGTTCGCACGCCGCCAATATGCAGGGGCCCCGTGGGGCTAGGTGCAAAGCGCACCCTCACTCTTCTTTCTGACATTTCTTTATAAAATAATTAATAATGGATGCAAAGATACAAAAATTTGGCGCAGTACGAACATTTTCCAGGACTTTTTTATGGTTAAGACGGTAAAATTGTTTATTTTTGCAGTCTGTAAGAGTAAATAAGCATGATAAATTTTAATCTAAAGACCCAGCTTTCGTGGCGCGAACTGTCCGTACGCTCAGCATTCGTGGTCATCACCATGGCGGTCATTGTGTGGTTCATGCCCCGCAACTCCCATCAGACATTTATCGTGGAGAAGGGATCGCCTTGGCGCAGTGCCGACCTGACGGCTCCTTTTGAGTTCCCCGTTTTCAAGAGCGAGAGCACCCTGGAGAAGGAGCGGCAAGAGCGCCTGAACGAGTTTATACCCTATTTCGTCTACAATGATGATGTGGCCAACGAGCAGGTGTCACACCTGCGTGAGCGGATTGACAACTTCCCCTCACTGCTGCAGGGAAGCTTCAGGATTATGATGCTCAACAGGCTCAGGGCGCTCTACAAGTCGTACATCGTTGAGAAGAAGCCAACGACCTCTGTCGGCGGTGCCAAATATGTGATCAAGGTGGTTGACAACTACACCCATCTGGGTGACACCGTAGCACTGGACCAGCTCCTGACGCCCCGCGATGCCTACGAGCAACTGCTGCATGATCCCAGCCTGAAACGCTATGAAGCCATTCTGAGGGAGCTGAACCTGAACGACTTCATCGTGCCCAACTTTAAGTACGACTCCCTCATCAATCAGCGAGCCATAGACGATTTGCGGCGCAGCGTGGCCCCCAGTAGCATGGTGGTCAAGCAGGGACAGCGAATAATCAGCCGCGGCGAGATAGTTGACGACGACACCTACCAAATGCTGGAGTCATACCAGATGGAACTGGAGAAGCGCCACAGCGACCATGAGTCGGCCATGAACGCAGTGGGCCAGGCGCTCTACGTGCTTATCTTCATCCTCTTCTTCACCATCTATCTGGGCATCTATCGCAAGGACTACTTCAGCCGGCTGCGTTCCGCCTGCATGCTCTACACGCTGATAGTCATTTTCGTGGTGATGGCCTCCATACTGGTGGACAACGGGCTGATGCACGTCTACATACTGCCCTTTGCCGCCGTACCCATCTTCGTGCGCGTGTTTATGGATTCGCGTACGGCCTTCTTCACCCACATGACGGTGGTGCTTATCACGGCCTGCATGCTACACTATCCGCTAGAGTTCATTGCCGTTCAGATGGCAGCCGGCATGGCCGTCATTTTCTGCCTGCGCGAGCTGAGCAGCAGGTCGCAGCTGTTCTGGACGGCTGCCATCTTCATCCTGGTGGCCATTGCCACACGCTTTGCCCTCTTCCTCATCAAACAGGGCGACCTGACCAAAATTGACGCCCGCGACTATTACTATCTGGCCATCTGCGGCATCATCGTGTTCTGCTCCTACCCGTTGCTCTATGTCATTGAGAAGACTTTCGGATTTGTCAGCGACATCACGCTGGTCGAGCTTTCTAATACGAACAAGGACCTGCTGCGCCGTATGAGCGAAGAGGCTCCCGGCACTTTCAACCACTCCATACAGGTGGGCAATCTGGCTGCCGAGATAGCCCGCAAGATTGACGGCAACGCCCAGCTGGTGAGAACAGGAGCACTCTACCACGACATAGGAAAACTGCAGAACCCCATCTACTTCACGGAGAACCAATCAGGCGGCATTTCGCCCCACGAGCACCTCAGCTATATTGACAGTGCACAGTACATTATTGGCCACGTCACCGAGGGCCTGAAACTGGCCGACAAATACCATCTTCCGCGACAAATCCGCGATTTCATCGCTACTCACCACGGACAGGGAAAGGCCAAGTACTTCTACGTAAAATACAAAAACGAGAACCCTGACGAGCCCGTTGACGACCTGCTCTTCACCTATCCTGGCCCCAACCCCTTCACCAAGGAGCAGGCCATCCTGATGATGGCCGACTCAGTGGAGGCTGCCTCGCGCTCGCTACCCGACTATACCGAGCAGAGCATCCGTCAACTGGTAGAACGTATCATCGACGGAATGGTGAGCGAGGGCTTCTTCCGCGAATGCCCCATCACTTTCAGGGATATCCAGTACTCAAAGACCGTCCTCATTGAAAAGCTGAAGACCATCTACCACACCCGCATCAGCTACCCAGAGGCCAAGAAATAAAACGCTATGAACGTACAGATTGAACCTACATGGAAACAACAGTTGCAGGCCGAGTTTGACAAGCCCTACTTCGTACAGCTCACCGACCAAGTGCGCCAGGAATACAAGGCGGGCCCCTGCTATCCGCCAGGCCCCCTGATTTTCAATGCCTTCAACCTCTGCCCCTTCGACCAGGTGAAAGTGGTCATCATTGGCCAGGACCCTTATCATGAGCCTGGCCAGGCCCACGGGCTGAGCTTCTCCGTGCAGGACGGCGTGATGTTTCCCCCTTCATTGCAGAACATCTTCAAGGAGATAGAGGATGACCTGGGAACGCCCATACCCACATCAGGAAACCTGACCCGCTGGGCTGAACAGGGCGTACTGCTGCTCAACGCCACACTCACCGTTCGTGCACATCAGGCCAACAGCCATGCCATGCTGGGCTGGCGCGAGTTCACCGATGCGGCCATCCAAGCTCTAGCACGCGAGCGCGAACATATTGTGTACATGCTTTGGGGCGGCTATGCCCGTGGTAAGGCATACATGATTGACCGCCAGCACAACTTGGTACTGGAGAGCGTACATCCTTCACCCCTGTCAGCTAATCGGGGCGGATGGTTCGGCCAGCATCAGTTCTCGCGCTGCAACCAATACTTGCAGCAGAACGGACTGCAGCCCATCAAGTGGTAACCTCGTTTCACATTTATCATTATTCATTTATCATTTATGTCCATCCCTCCCATCTTGCAAATAGGCGACGTGCTGATTTCTTCCGACATTATCACAGAAGAATTCTGCTGTGACCTAGACAAATGCCATGGCGCATGCTGCGTGGAGGGCGACGCTGGAGCACCTGTGAACATCGATGAAATCGGCGAAATTGAGGGCTCGCTCGAGCAAGCGTGGCCACTGCTCAGCGCTTCAGCTCAAGCCGTGATTGATCGTCAGGGCGTAGCCTACACTGACCGCGACGGTGATCTGGTGACGAGCATCGTAGGCGGAAAAGACTGCGTGTTCACGGTACATGAGGACCTAAAGCTGGATGATGGGCACACCGTAAGCGATTGCTGCCTATGCGCCCTGGAAAAAGTCTATCGCCAGGGCCGCTGCCAGTTCTGCAAACCCATCAGCTGTGCACTCTACCCCATCCGCGAGAAACAGTTCAGCGACGGCAGCATCGGCCTGAACTACCATCGTTGGGACATCTGCGAAAGCGGTCGGCGGCTGGGCCACCAACTCCACTTGTCCGTCTATAAGTTCTTGCGTGGGCCGCTGGTGCGCCGCTTCGGGCAGAATTGGTACGATGAGTTGTGCGCTGTGGCCCAGGTGTTTTTGTAATCACGCACTCCTCAAATCTCATTCATAAATTCGATGAATTGGACATAATTTGCAATACTGCCACTTTCCTTCATTAGCTAAACTCAAATTCATAAAGCCGATGAAATGGAGGTGTTTTGTTAAAGCACGAGTATTGCATCATTTGCAAAAGTATAAACTGGACAATAATGAAATCGCTTTATTTGCAAAATGTCCCTATGATTGTAGGATTCATCAACTCTTCCTAGACCCTACCCATGACCCTCCTGTTCAAGTGCGGTAAGCTGTTTCCAAAAGTACAATTCTTACACAATTTGCAAAAATGTATTCTTTGGAACGATGGAATGGGTAATTATTGCATAATAACTATTATATAAACATTGGCAAAAATATATTCCTAACAACGATGAAATTGTCTTATTTGCATAGTTATCCTAAATGTAGCAGCAAGACTTATCAATGCCCCCTCGAGGAATCATCGACAAGCAAAGCGGCAGAACAGGACGAGCGTAGGCATCGCTTAGTTACTAATGGACCGTTTTTCAAAAATTCCCATTTCATCGGCTATTATCTTGGAGAGGTTGGAGACGTTGCACACTAATTTGCAAAAAACGGCCATTTCATCGATAATTATGTAGCAGAAGTAGCAAAGGAGGCACAGTTTATTTGCAATTAAAATGGAACAATCCGGGCAAATTTAGTGTTCTCTTGCCTAGATTGTTCCAAATTAATCTCTAGTAATGGTTTACTGCATGTCGTAGACCACCTGCATGAGGCGCTTGCCCAGCTCATCGGCCTCGGCCATGGTCTGTGCCTCACTGTAGACGCGGATGATGGGCTCCGTGTTCGACTTACGCAGATGCACCCATTTGGTGGGGAAGTCAATCTTCACGCCGTCAATGTCGTTCACAACGGCCTCTGGGTCTTTGGCAAACATTTCCTTCACTTTCACTAAGATGGCGTCCACGTCGGTCTCAGGTGTCAAGTCAATGCGATTCTTGGCTATCTGATAATCGGGGAACGTCTGGCGCAACTGGCTGGCTGTAATGCCCTTTTGGGCAAGTGACGACAGGAAGAGGGCGATGCCCACCAGTGCGTCGCGGCCATAGTGGCTCTCGGGATAGATAACACCACCGTTGCCTTCACCACCGATGACGGCGCCTACCTCTTTCATCTTCGTGGTTACGTTCACCTCACCCACGGCAGCAGCAGTGTACAGGCCGCCATGCTTCTCAGTGACATCGCGAAGGGCACGCGTTGAGCTGAGATTGCTCACGGTATTTAATGAGGAATGACCTTCGTCGCTACTCATGCCTGACAGCACATAGTCGGCCACTGAGACCAGCGTGTATTCCTCGCCAAACATCTTTCCGTCCTCACAGATGAATGCCAGACGGTCCACGTCGGGATCAACAACGATGCCGAGGTCAAAGCCGCCTTGGCGCATGCGGTCCATAATGCCCTGCAGGTTCTTCTCCAGCGGCTCAGGATTATGAGCGAAGTGACCATTGCACTCGCCGTTCAGTATTTCAAAGTCCACGCCAAGAGCTTTGAATAACTCAGGCAGGATGATGCCGCCTACGCTGTTAATGGTATCAGCGCACACGCGGAAGTGGCGCTTGCGAATGCTTTCCACATCGGCCAAGCGCAGGTCGAGCACAGACTGCACGTGGCGCTGGTTCATGGTGTCGTCGCTGACCACATGGCCCAGCTGCTCAACGGGTGCATAGTCGAAATCCTCGGCCTCGGCAATGCGCAGTACCTCGGCACCGTCGGCAGCCGTCAGGAACTCACCCTCGCTGTTCAGCAGCTTCAGTGCGTTCCACTGCGTGGGGTTGTGACTGGCGGTGATGATGATGCCACCGTCAGCCTCGTGCCAGCGTACTGCCAGCTCGGTGGTAGGCGTGGTGGCCAGACCAATGTCGATAACTTCGTAGCCCATACCCACCAGGGTGCCACACACCACATCGCGGACCATTGGGCCACTAATACGGCCGTCGCGGCCCACTACTATTCTCTTGCTTGCCGTCTCCTGCTGCTTGCTCCTTGCAATGAAGGTGGCATAAGCCGTGGTAAACTTCACGATGTCAAGCGGATTCAGCGTATCGCCCGTGCGTCCACCTATGGTGCCACGGATTCCGGAAATAGATTTAATAAGTGTCATAAGTCGGTTTTACGTTGAAAACTTATTTCGTAATAATAGGGATAAACATAATAGGATGCGTTACTGTGGCCCTGAGTATGAGGCACAATGAGGCGCACTTTGGCTATGCGGTCTTCAGCAGTACGTGGACGCCCCATGTTCAGATAAGGCAGGGCTACCAGCAGACCCTGTGGCACGGTCTCAGACTTATAGGAGCTCACCCATGCTCCGCTGGTGAACGAGGCAATGAACGTGTTGCCTTGTCGCTTCACGTTCATAATGTCCACATCATAGGGGTTGGCATCGTTGTAAACCACGGTGGAGTCGAGCAGGCACATTTCAACAAAGCGCACCAGCAGGTCACTGCACTCGCCGTCCTGCAAGGGGGTGCCACAGCCCCGGCTCACTATTTGCATGTATACGCCATTGTTCTCCATATACACAAACTCCCGCTTGCTCACGTCGGTGACGTTGCCCTGTTCATGAAACTGCTTCTCGCTGATGACGGTGAAGCTGCTATCAGCCAGGAACTGTCGTATGGCCTTGCGCTCCTTCTCCTTCTTGTCGCCGTAGGTCTCATAGTCGTTACACGACACCAAGGGCAACAGGCAGCACACGGCCAGTAGTGCAATTATCGTCTTTCTCATATATAGTATGTCAATAAATCGGGTGCAAAGTTACTGTTTTTTTGGCAGTTAAAGGAGCGAAGGGAGTTAAAGGGAGTTAAAGTGTGTGCTTTTCCTCATTTTAGCTGGTCCTCGAAGGCCAAGATGGCTTTCTGCGCCACCATCACAGCCTCCTGCAGTGAGCAATTGAGCTTGCCACCCGAAGCGTTCAGGTGACCGCCGCCATTGAAGAAGCGAGTAGCCATTTCGTTGCAAGGGAACTGGTCTACGCTTCTCAAGCTGACCCATATCAGATTGTCCTTCTCGGTGTCTTCGCGCAATGAAATGCTCAGCTTGTGTCCCTTTATCTGCAACGGCATGTTCACTAGGCCTTCAGCGTCGCCTTTGATGAAGTGGAAACGCCGCATATCGTCACGCGAAATGGTGAAATAGCTGGCATGGCGCTCGGCATCGACCACCAGCCGCTGGTACATCACGAAGCCCATCAGCCGTAGGCGGTTCTCCGAGAAGTTATGATAGACGTTACGGTAGATTTTATCCTTGTTGATGCGCTTGGTAAGCAGCTGTGAAATGATGAAATAGATGTCTGAATCGCAGGAGTTATAAGTAAACCCGCCCGTGTCGGTCATCATGCCACAGTAGACGGGTACGGCAAAATGCTTGGTCAACTGTTCAAAGCATCCCAGCTGCCAGGCAAGGCGAAACACCAGCTCGCTCGTAGACGAGGCCTCAGGCCTGGACACGCTTATCACTGCATCCACATTAGGATCCAAGTGATGGTCAATAAGCACCTTCTTGGCGGGTGAGGTCGTCAGTGCCTGTTCCATCTCCGCCGTACGGCCTGGCGAGTTGAAATCTAAGCAAAACACCAGGTCGGCATGAGCCAGCGTCCAGTCGCAACCCTCACGGTGCTTGTCGTAGCGGATAATCTTATCGCTATTTGGCAGCCACTGCAGGTAGTCTGGATACTGGTCGGGCACAATGACCTGTGCCGTCTTGTCATAGACCGACTTTAGCAACTCGGCCCAAGCCAGGCAAGAGCCCAGGGCATCACCATCAGGGTTCTGGTGGCACACACAGATAATGGTCTCACTCTCTTTTATCAGATTGATAAGCAGTGCTTGCTGCTCGGGGGTTATGATATCTTTCAGCATAATTGGGTGCAAAGTTACGAAAAAACGAGTGGAGAACAAAACAAATTCATTTGTTTTTTATTCTGGGATAAAAAACTTTGGCATTGATAATGCATTATGACCACACTCTCCAAAATTCTACACGTGCGCGTAAAAGCCGAGCATTCGTTTCTTCGTCTTATATACTCGAAAGGAGAAAAACACCAATATATATTCGGCATGGTGCGGGTGGAAAAGCTTGAAAGAAGCTGTTTTGCAAAAAGCGTCCATTTCACCGAATATTATACTGTATTGATTGGAGTGGCTTAGCACTTTATGCAAAAAAACGTCCATTTCATCGTAATGCGTGGTACTGGAGTTGCTAGTAGCGCACATTTATTCAAAAAAAGCCCATTTCATCGACATGTATCGATTATTTCAGCAGGTGATAATTACCTCCTGCCAGCGGCTTCACCACACCTTTCATCTCTAACTGGAAAAGGATGGCGGTGAGACGGCCTATGGGAATGTTTGTCTTCACGGCTAACATGTTCTGTTGCAAGTCACCTTTCTGGTCAAGCACCTGAACCACAGCTTGCTCCTCCTCGTTCAACTCAGGGAACAGACTGCGTTCTATGCCTTCGCTTTTGGCCTGTGCCAACAGGGCCTCGTCCATCCAACCCATGGCGTTTGCAAAATCCTCAGCCGAGGTGATAAGTGCCGCACCATTATCGCGTATCAGGTTGTTACAGCCTTCAGATGTAGCTACGCCCACAGCTCCCGGGAAAGCAAAGACAGCGCGCCCGTAGTCCTGAGCAATGCGGGCGGTGATGAGGCCTCCACCTTTGGCGGCACTCTCTACCAGAATAGTGGCATCGCTGGCACCAGCCACAATACGATTGCGACGCACAAAGTTTACCTTGTCAGCCCGTGTCTCCGACATATATTCTGTCAGCAGTCCGCCCTGTGTCAGCATACGCTTGGCTGTATCGCGGTGTGAGGGCGGATAGAGTTCGTCCAGCCCATGGGCCAGCACCCCCACAGTATCAAATCCACAAGACAAGGCATGACGATGGGCACAGATATCAATGCCATAGGCCAGCCCACTGACGATAAGTACCTGAGGACAAAGCTGATGGAGGTCAGCCACGAAACGTCGCACCAGGTCCTGACCATAGGTGGTGCAACGGCGAGTGCCCACCATGTTGATGACACGCTGCTGGTTCAGGCAGTCCTTTCCCATATAATAGAGCACGATGGGCGCATCAGCGCAGTCCATGAGTCTGGTGGGATAGTGCTCATCACCATGGCAGAGCACTTGTATGTTGTTCTTGCTGATGAACTCCATTTCCTGAGCGGCGCGGCCCAGAGCCTCATCCCAGTGCTTCAAGGCTTCCACCAAGCGGGGTGAACAGTCGGGCAACAGGTCCCTGATGTCATTGCGATGCTCATAGACGGCCTGCCCGTCGCCCAGCTGCTGATAGAGAATGAGTGCTGTCTGGAAGTTGAAGCCCGTCATGCGTGTCAGGGCGATGGAATAGTATATCTGTTGCTCGTTCATGGGTTATTGACCGTCCTGGTTGTGTTCGATGAAATGGGCAAAAGCGCGGTTGTAATCCTCACTGTCGGCCAGCCTGCCGTTTACCAGGCACACCAGCTCTATCTTCCCCCGGAAGCAGAGCTGCTCGTCAACAGCACGGAAGATGTCCTGATAGAACACGTATTTGATTCCCTCTTTCTCCAACCGCAGGCGCGATACGAACTCATCGTCAGGGTGCAGTGGCGATTTGTACTGCAGCTGCATACGTGCCACCACAGCGTCGACGCCCTTCTGGTGCATCTCGGCGAAGCTCAGCCCACACTGCTTCAGAAACAGATGGCGGGTGTGCTCACAATAGTGAATATACTGTGCATTGTTGACAATGCCCTCAATATCACATTCATAGTCGCGGACCTCCATACGGGTCTCAAAGTGGTAGTTCATCATCGTCAGTATCTAAAGGGACTTATAGGGGTTGGAACTGGCTGTGGAAGCAGGATTGGCTGGGCGCTTCAGGTATTCATAGCCGAAACGGCAGCGCAGACAGTCCTTGCGGTCACAATATTCTTTTTTCAGCTGTATCAGTGCTTGAGAGTCGCCAGCGCTTTTCACGGGCAAACCGCACGCCTGCCACATGTCCACGATGTGGTTGTGCTCAGCCTTCATCTGCTCCAGCAGGTCAAAGGCCAGGTCGCAAAGTTCGTCCCTCTGGCGATGCCTGCCCACGGCAAACAGCATGGGAATAGCGGTGTTGATAATGAGCACATCCACCGATGAAACCGACATTTTTTTGCTGTTTCGCGCACTAGTGGCTCCAAAAGTGTAGTGCGTTTCCCAATAGGGTGTGACATGGGTGTCAAGCAGTCGCCGCAGCTCATCCACAGTTTTGCATTCCAGCAAAGCACTGAGGCTAGTACGCCGCTCATAATAGAGGTTGGCCAGTTGGGAAAGACGGATGTAGGGGAAGTTCTGAGGACGCAACCGAAGGAAATGCCAAAGGGTATGGTCAACAGGCCTCAGCTGAAACTTGTGCTGCAAGTATAGATATTCATTGCGCAGCTTGGTGAAATAGCCTTCGCTGATGGCCTCTTCACGGTGGCGCTGGTTGATACTGTCAGGCTCCAGCAGCCCTGCCTGCCCCATGAAGATGGCTTCCACCTGGAACAGGTCGTCGCGATGTTTGCCCACGGCGCCGAGTGGAATGCTGAGGGCCCACTGCTCAAAAGCGGCGCCATTGATGCTGAAGCCATAGTTGCGGGCCAGCGTCTGGAAGTAAGCGTCTTCCCAGGAGCCATTGGCCTGCTGGGCACGCTGACTGATGGCCTGCGTCTTCTGCTCCAGTCGCTCTGTCTGCAGAGCTGCCATCCAAGCATGCACTTGCAGTGCTGTGAGGCTGGGAATCATTTTGTAGCAAGGCGGATACTGGTCGCAATGGAGCAGCTCCTCATAGTGATCGGACACGTGCTGCGGCACTTGCAGCACCAGCTGTGGCAGATAATGGCCTTCATGGGTAAGCACATCGGCATCAGCCGTGCTTACGACGTGGAGCACCACATTGTCGTAATGCGGATCGCGGTCGTGGCCATGGGCATACCAGTCACTGGAGCGCAGATGAATCTCCACATTACCCACCCACAGCGTTCCGTCAATGCGCACCTTCGCATTAAAGAAGTCGGGGCCCGCGTTGCGGTTGTGCAATCCCGGGTCAATCACTTCAACTGAGCGTCCGTCGGTGGTGCTCAGAGGTTCCAGCGGCAGCAGTTTATGCTTCCAGACGTA
The DNA here is from genome assembly GCA_946541275.1 of uncultured Prevotellaceae bacterium. Taxonomy (GTDB): domain Bacteria; phylum Bacteroidota; class Bacteroidia; order Bacteroidales; family Bacteroidaceae; genus Prevotella. Next base: position 775 of record CAMNJH010000053.1, on the reverse strand, counting down.
GTGCAACAGTTGTTCCATGCTCTTTCTTGAAAGGGCACGGAGTGGCCAGTCTTGTGCCCATCCGTGCCCTTTGTTTGTGTGCGCAGCGGCTTAGCGCTGTGCCATGTAGATTTCGCTATCGATGGCTTCTTTGACCTGCTGCATGCCTGCCTCATTGCAAGCCACGGTCATGGTCTCGCCATTCTGCAGGTTAGCCTGTATGGTACCATCGGCATTGAAGCGGAATATCTCCTTCGTGATGCCATTCTGCGACATAGACCATGAATCGGTCTTCTGGTCATGCAGGAACAGGGTCACCTGTCCGTTGGGGGCCTTCACCTCATAGCCGTTCTTCAGCGTGGTCACAGCATAATAGCGGCCGTCCTGACCCATCACCTTCTGCGTGGTGTTGGAAGCCAGAGGATTATCACCACTCCAGAACTCAATGGTGTTCAGTACCAAAGAATCAACAAACAAGCAAACGCCACCAACAATAGGCTGCAGGATGAAACCCACAATACCATTCACATACTTGTTACTGGTCATGTTGCACTGCCATTTCTCATACTTGTTGAAAAGGCTGAACGAACCAATGCACGAACTGCATAGCAGCGTCCCTGACAGCAGCACAGCGGCTACCTTGAAACTGAATTTTTTCATAATTGCTAAAGAGTTAGTTAAACCTAAATGATACTTTAGTCAAAACCGCAACGTTCCAGCGTACTGGTACATTGCGGATTTCTTCTGAGCCTCTTGTCGGATTCGAACCAACGACCCCGAGATTACAAATCACGTG